>JBAXFO010000034.1:0-13969 GCA_037139885.1 Planctomycetota bacterium | reverse complement strand
CGAACTGCTGACCTATCTGGAGAAGGATCCGCAAGGCAAGAAGGCCGATCCGCTCAAGGGCCGAATCGTGTTCGAGAAGGCCCAGTGCATCAAGTGTCACAAGTTCGGCAAGGAAGGCGACGCGGTCGGCCCCGATCTGACCGCTTTGGCCAAACGGTTCAAACGCCAAGAGATGATGGATTCGATCTTGTTCCCGTCGAAGACGATTATCGACCAATATCGCTCGAGCACCATCAGCACCACCAAGGGGCAGGTCATCACCGGCCTTGTTGCGGAGCAGGGGGAAACGATTTCGGTTCTGCAAGCAGACGCCAGTCGGATCACGTTGAAGAAAAGCGACGTCGAAGCGATCGTTCCTTCGCTGGTATCGGTCATGCCCGAACGTCTGTTGGATGCACTGACCAAACAGGAAATCGCGGAGCTAATCGCTTTCCTGGAAATGATGCCGTAACGGGATGGCAAATGTGCTGCAGTCACAAATTCGGCATGCGGAACCAAAAGGAGGGTTCGTGATGATTCGTTCGAAAAACATTTTACGCACACTCATCGCCATCGTGGCGCTCGTTGGCGTTGGCTGTTCACTCCTTCTCGACGCCCGCGCGGCTTTGGCGGCTGAGCGTTTGGTTTGGTTTGGCACCTACACAGGCCAGGGCACAAACTCGGAAGGCATCTACGTATCGAAATTCAATGACGAGACCGGCGAGCTGTCCGAAGCCAAGCTGGCGGGAAAAGCGACCACCCCGTCGTTCATCGCGCTTCATCCCACGCTGCCCATGCTTTACTCGACGGCGGAGTTTGTCGGCAAGATCGAGGCGTTCAACCTGGACGAATCCACGGGAATGCTGACTCCAAAAAACGGGCAGCGAGTCTGGGCCTCTCACTTGTCCGTGGACCCGACCGGTCAAGTGTTGCTCGCCGCGGGCGGTGGAGTGACGTGCCTGGGCATCGCCGCGGACGGGACTCTCAAGCCCGTCGCGAAAGGGAAACCCAGCGGCGCACTCGAACATCCCAAGGGGGGCAAGGGGCAGAAATCGATGCCCCATTCGATTTATCCTGTCGCCGAGGGAAAGTTTGCGATCGCCTGCGACATGAACTTCAACACGGTATTCGTTCATGCCCTCGACGTGCAGAAAGCCACGCTCCAGTTGCACGGTTCAACGGTTCTCAAAGCCGGCGTGGGGCCTCGCCACTTCGCGATGCACCCCGGAGGAAAATTCGGCTACTCGGTCAACCAGAAGGACTCGACGGTGACGGGATTTTCTTTTGACTCACAGCAAGGCGCCCTGACGGAGATTCAGACGATCTCCACGCTGCCCGAAGACTTCAAGGACAAGAGCAAGAACGCCACGGCCGAGATCGCTTTCCATCCTTCCGGCAAGTTTGCCTACGCTTCGAATCGGGGACACGACTCCATCGCGATGTACCAGTGGGACGGAGCGACTGGCAAACTGACGTTTCTTGGCGCCGAGCCAATCCGAGGCAAGGAGCCGCGCAATTTCGCGATTGCCCCGGGCGGCAATTTCCTGCTTGTGGCCGGGCAACACTCCGCCAACGTCGCCGTCTTCGCCATCGATCCTTCGACCGGCAACCTCCGTTACACGGACCGCTCCGTCGCGGTCCCGTCGCCAACCTGCATCCGCTTCCGCCCCGCGCGTTAATCGGGCGGTCTCTTTCAACTGAGGTCATGGGCCAAACATGAGCGAGCATTCCAGCATCGTGTCGGAGCCGTCAAAACTACCCCGTGTCGCGTCGATCGATGCGCTGCGCGGCTTCGATATGTTCTGGATCATCGGCGGCGACGCGGTAGCACGGTTGTTGCTGAGCCGTAGCGACTCGACGTTCGCGGCGAAACTGAAAGAACAACTTTCGCACGCGGAGTGGGAGGGGTTTCGCTTTTACGATCTCATTTTTCCGTTGTTCCTGTTTCTCGTCGGCTGCACGCTGCCATTTTCGCTGGAGAAGTATCGCGCAAGCGCCTCGCAAGTCTATGGACGGATCGCCCGGCGCACGGCGCTGCTGGTGCTTATGGGGTTCGTCCTCAACCGGATCTTCGACCTGAAATGGGATGAGCTACGTTACTGCGGCGTGTTGCAACGAATCGGGATCTGTTACGGCGCGGCGGCGATGATCTTTTTGCACACGCGAGCACGGGGTCAATTCGCCATCGTCGCGGGAATCCTGCTGGGCTATTGGGCCGTCATGGCGTGGGTGGCGGCGCCAGGCAGTTCGCCCGGCGATCTGTCGCCCGCGGGCAATCTGGCCGGCTACATTGATCGGTCGCTATTGCCAGGCAAGATCTACGAAGCCTTTTACGGTCACGGAGACAATGAGGGCTTGCTGTCGACGTTGCCAGCGATTGCAACGACCCTGATGGGAGTGTTGGCCGGCAATTGGCTGCGCACTGGCGTCGCGCCGCTGCCCAAGGCCGCGGGTTTGGCGGCCAGCGGGTTGGCGTGCGTCCTGCTCGGGCACCTGTGGGGCTTGTGGTTCCCGATCATCAAGATCCTATGGACCAGCTCGTTCGTGCTTGTCGCCGGCGGTTGGAGCTTGTTGCTGCTGGCGCTTTTCTATGCCGCGATCGACGGCATGGGCTGGAAGTCATGGGCCTTTTTCTGGATCGTCATCGGCATGAACGCGATTACAATCTACGTTGCCCAACGAATCATCGGCTTCGAGCAAATTGCCCGGTTTTTCCTGAACGGTTTGGCAACGCATTGGAGCGAATATCGCAACTTGATTCTGGCCAGCGGCACGCTGCTGGCCAAATGGCTGTTTCTGTGGTTCTTGTACCGCCATCGTATCTTCCTGCGGTTGTAGGCCCGTCGATTCCTCGTGGCCAACAACGTCAAGAGCATGCGATCTATCAGTTCGCAATACTGGAGCGGAGCGTCGTGCATCGAATCCGTATCGCCGTTGCAATCGTCGCGGTTCCTGTGCTGGCGGCGTGGCTGTGGGGCCTTTGCCCAGGGCCACGACCGCTTGATGCCAATGCCGCGCCACCTGAAAAAGACGATGCACCCCGCAAACTCAATCCGGGACAATCCGGCTTGCTGCTCCGGCCAATCGTGAACCTCTCCTCAATGACGCCGGAGAAGTTTGCCGAGAATATCGACACGGTCGGTCCGGAGAAAATCCGCAGACCATGGACCTCCCCGATCGCGGCTCTGTCCCCGCACGCTCGCCGGGACGTGAAAGGTTTGACGGAAATGGAGGTGGGAGAGTATATGCTGACGGTTCGTCGGATGTTTGATCAGGGAAAATCGATCCCGGTTTCCGACGTCGGGCTGATTAGCACAGAGGACGGTCCGGTCCGAAAGCCCATTTACAATCATGTGGCGGCCTTTGCCAATGATGTCGCCAACGTCTATTTGCTCGTACAACGGGAGACCGGCGACAAGAATTGGGCTTACTTTTCCATCGTCCAGGATCGCACCACGGATCCACCGTCAGACTACTACGGACGGATCGACGGCGAAAAAGTCAGTTACCGCGGAGCGAGGTGTTATCGTTGCCACTCCTCCGGACCGCTTGCCATTCACTCAGCCCGCCCCGATCTCGTCAGCGACGCCAAACTGGCGGAAGCGATCAACAAGTACATTGTCGAGCAGCCGCAATCGCGTTTCGTTTTTTGGAAGGGTGATCCACGGCCGGACTATGGCAAGCCGCTCGCGCTGAAGGCGTGTGCAAAGTGTCACGACGCGGAGGATGGAGTTCGGGGCCCGCTGTTCAAGGTGCACGAACACCCCATTCGCGTATTGGTCGATCACGGTTACATGCCGCCGAACCGTCGCCTGAGCGCGGAAGAGATGGCTGAATTGAGGGTCTGGCTCAATCCGCTCGAGGGTTGGAAGGCGAAAAACGAGGCGCCCGATGACAAGGTCGTCTCCGATCACAATGCCTATATCGAGCAACTGTCCCAGGCGGAGCGTGCCGGCGTCGTGGGAGTGAATTATTACTTGGATGCTACGGGGCAACACGGGGCCGCGGTCCTCATCCGTCTCGGCGACACCACCTGGACCCATCTACTGGTATACGACAAGAAATACAAACGGACGGATATGCAGAAATTCGCGGCTGCGAAGTAACTGCGAAGACCAAGAATTGTTCGGCAGCAGATTTGACCGTGTGAGTGTTTCGAGGCCGGTGGCCGACATCAGTAACTGGAGAATCGATCCATGAAAGACTCGAATCGGGCGATTTGTTTGACGGTCATCCTGGCGCTCACGCCAGGATTGCTCGTTGCGGGCGATCCGACGCGATCCAAAACATTGACAGTGGAAGCGGCCAAGGAGTTGCTCAAAAACCCCAAAGGCCTGCACTTGAACGTCACCGACCTCTCGCCCGAAGTGGCGGCGGTACTGGCAAGCCACAAAGGTGAACTGCGGTTCGAAGCTCTTACCACACTCTCGCCGGAAACGGCTGCCGCGCTCGCCTCGCGCACGGAAGCGATCGATCTGCCCAAGGTCTCGACGCTGACGCCGGGTGTCGCCAAGGCCCTGTCGACGACAAAAGGGCAATTGAATCTCTCTGGCCTCAAGGAATTGCCGACCGAGGTCGCCAAGGAACTCGCGGCTCACACTGGCACGCTCTCTTTGGGCGTGACGGAAATTTCCGACGGCGCCGCCGCCGCCCTGGCGAAGCATCAGGGAAATCTTCGACTGGATCGACTTCAGAGCCTGACCTCGCTGGCGCTTGCGGAACGACTCGGTCAGCAGGAATGGCTCTTCCTCAACGGTGTCACCAAGATCACGCCGGAGATTGCCAAGGCGATCTGTCCGCCGAGCAACCGAATCAAGTTCAAGAACCACGTTCAACTCTACATCGGATTGACGGAACTGCCCGCCGACGTGGCGGCGGCGATCATGGCAGGTCGCGGTCACCTCGGCATGTACAGTCTGGAATCGATTTCCGACGAAGCGGCTGCAGGCTTGTCGGGTCCGTTCGCCAACATTCGACTCTTCGGTCTCAAGAAACTCTCCCCCACCGCGGCGGTGTCATTGATGAAGGGGAGTGGAATTTTGGATATTCGCGGCTTCGGCCCCGAGGTCTCTGACGAGACCGCGGCGGCGATCGCCAAGCAGTTGGAAGCGGGGCCCAACCGGCAGATCGACTTCAACGGTCTGAAGAAATTGACGTCACCGCCGTTGGCGGTGCAGCTTCTGACCAAAAATGGGGGAGGACCGCATGGCACTCTCGGCGGCGTGGCCGAGGTCACCGACGAGGTGGCTCAAGCCATTGCCAACGTTAAAGGGCGGGTGAACGGCCTTCCGGGGCTGACCAAGCTGACCTCCGTGCCTCTGGCCGCCAAGTACGCGGCCCAGCCAGGCGACTTGAGGTTCGTGAAATTGACCACAATCCCCGACGACGTCGCCAAGGCGCTGGCTACCCACAAGGGCAAGCTCGATCTTTCCGGCTTGAAATCGCTCTCGGACGAAGCCGTGAAGACGCTCGCCAAGCACGATGGCGAAGTCATACTCACGGGCCTGACGACAGTTTCCGAATCCGCCGCGGCCGCTTTGCGGTCCAACGAGAAGATCACGCTTTCGCCGAAGTTGAAGAAGCCGTGACGCATTTTCCAGATCGAAATTCAAACGAGGAATCTTGCCGCTCACGGCTAATGTCAAGTGGGCCTCTCCTCACGAAACAGTTTTTGGAGCTTCGCTTCCCATTGTTTTGAAACGACTTACGTCAACGAAGCCATCCCGCCGACAAGGCTTTTCTATGAAAATCCGTCTGACCCTTCGGTCGCTGGCTCTTGCTCTTCTTTCACCTGCGGGGGCGTTCGCTCAGGACTCCGGATTCACTATTGGTCATTCATGGCCGTTCCCCTGAACCGATTTTCGGGTTCGGCGTCCTGGCAGCGCCGACTGAACTAGGTGGAAATGTAATTGGCTGATGGATCTTGTTGTGCTGCACCGTCAGGACGGCTATCGTCGGCGAATTATCTGCCGCGGTGCAGCTGGCTCATTCGCGATACACCGCAAACGAATCGTGCGTTTCCCACAGGGCGACCTGGGTGACTGGAAAGCCTTGCGATTTTGTGTAGTCGTAGATCACTTTGGCGATATTCTCGGCCGTCGGATTCACATCGAGCAAGAACACGGGTTCGTTGTGTTTGCGCAATTCCGCGAGGATGGGGTCGTCCTTGTGCAGCAGCATGCGATGGTCGAGGTTCGCGTCGATCCAGGCGCTGACGACTTTCTTGATCTTCGAGAAATCGACCACCATGCCCAGAGCGTCGAGGCTTTCTGCTTCGAGCGAGATGATGGCCCGGCCGTTATGCCCGTGCAGATTGCGGCACTTGCCGTCGTAATTGAGCAAGCGATGGCCGTAACAGAAGTGAATCTCACGCGTTACCTGGAACATGAAGTCGCCTCGCAAAAACCGGGCTCGAATCGGCTGCGCAGCGCGTCGGGCTCGTGGAGCCGGCATGCGCTGCGTTCTCGTTCATTGTAGACTCCGTTTCCCAAATCGCCCCGGTCTGGGAATTTCATAGAATGAGGTCAAATCTCATCTTCGTGGAGGCGGCATGGCGACGGGGGATGCAAACGCGTTGGTCGAGCAGTTCCCAGGGCTGGTGCAGCCCAAGGCCGACTTGACGCCTTTTACGATTTTCAAAGTCGGCGGGCCGGCCGAACTCTTCGCCCAGCCGACGGCGATCAAAGAACTTTCCGCGCTCGTGCAGGCGGCGGGGACGGCGGCGGTGCCGTTCCGCATCCTGGGCGTCGGCGGCAATGTGCTCATCCGCGATGAAGGCATTGCCGGGCTGGTCCTACGCCTCAGCGCGCCGATCTTCACCGAAGTGAGGGCTCAAGGCAATCGACTCCGCGTCGGTTGCGGGGCGACCATCGCCTCGTTGATCGCCGCCGCGGCTCATCAAGAACTGACGGGCCTCGAACATCTCGTCGGCATGCCGGGCACCGTCGGCGGGGCGCTGCGTCACAACGCCGGCGGCCGGGGGGGCGACATCGGCCAGTTCGTGCATTCCGTCGATGTCATGGATCATCACGGCGCCATCATCACCCGCGAACGCGATGAACTTCGCTTCTCTTCAGGGACGAGCAATCTCGACGATCCGGTGTTGCTCATCGCCGAGTTTCAGCTCGATTCGGAAAAGGCCGATGTCATCGTTAAACGGCTGCGGAAGGCCTGGATTCAGCGGAAGGCGAGCCATCCCTTTAGTTACCAGGCCGCGGGCCGCATCTTCAAGAATCCGCCGGGCATGCAGGCCTCGCAGATGATCGAGCAGACCGGGCTTGTGGGCACAAAAGTCGGCGGCGCCCAGGTGAACGAGCGCGACGCGAATTTCTTCGTCGTCGAGCCGCGGTCGTCGTCGCGCGATGTCATTCGTCTGATCGAGATGGTCAAGGCGAAGGTGTACGACAAATTCAAGATCGACCTCGAGTTGGAGATCTCGATCTGGTGAAAGACTCCCCCGGCCCCTACGAACGGATGCGACGGCAGGTTGTCCGCAGCGTCGCATGGCTGTTGCTGGTGGCGACGGTCTTGGCCGGCATCATCGTGTTGGGCCGCTGGAGCATGGGCCAGCTGAAGAACGACGACCGCTTTCAGATTTCCTTCGACGATATCGAATGCGCTGCCCCGCCGGGGATGACGAGGCGCGACTTCCTCGGGGAAGTTCGCTATTTGTCGCGGTTGCCCAGTCGTGTTTCCGTGGCCGATCCCGAGCTCCATGAAAAGCTGCGCGACGCGTTCGCCCATCATCCGTGGGTGCTCGTCGTCGACGAGGTGCAACCGAAACCGCCGGCCCAGTTGGCCGTGAGCTTGCAGTTTCGCCGGCCCGCGCTCGTGGTCCCCTGGCATGGCGGCGTCCGCGTCGTTGACGACCGCGGGGTGTTGCTGCCCGATGGCGTTCTGGGAAGCGGCTTGCCGAGATATGAGGGCAAGCCGGCGCCTCCAGGGGAAGCGGGGCTGGCGTGGCCCGATCCTGATGTTGTCCGGCGTGCGATGGAGCGTCGGTAAATTTTGTTCGCGGCTCTCCGCAGGAGAGCGCTGTCGGAACGCACGCGGGGACAACTCCCTGCGTCACGTCAATCCTAACAAGGACTCTCCCTATGCCGAGCCGCATGCAAACGCTCTGGGCCCAGAAGAAACTGACCAAGGTTTTCGGCCTGGGTCAGTTTTGCGATCCCAAGTTCATCGAAATGATCGGCGTCATCGGCGGTTGGGACGGCGTCTGGCTCGACCAGGAGCATGCCGGACTCACCGTCGAACAAATGTCGCACGGCATTCGCGCCGCTCGCCTCGTCGGACTCGATTGCTTCGTCCGCGTCGCCCCCACGGATTACGCCACCATCATGCGGCCTCTCGAAGTCGGCGCTCATGGCGTCATGGCCGCCCAGATCCGTTCCGTCGAACAGGCCGAGCAAGTCATCGAATGGGCGAAGTTCTATCCCCAGGGCCTGCGCGGCGTCAACAGTTCTGGCTATGATGGAGCGTTCGGCACGATTCCCATGGCCGACTACATGAAGCAAGCCAACGACGAGACCTACATTATTCTGCAAGTCGAACATTTCGCCGCCGTCGAAGCGGTCGAGGCGATCGCAGGGCTGAAGCATCTCGGCGGGCTCTTCATTGGCCCCGCGGATTTGAGCCAATCCATGGGCCTGCCGGGGCAAGTCGATCATCCCGATGTGCTCAAGGCGATCGAGCGCGTCGCGAAAGCCAGCCAGGCCAACCAGGTGCCGTGGTCGATCTTGCCGAAAGACATTCCGCTCGCGAAGAAGTGCGTCGCCTGGGGCTGCTCGATGCTTTCCCTGGGGACCGACAACATGGCCCTTGTGCGCGGCTTGAAATCGTATCACGCGGATTTCGAGCAACTCAGTTCCGCCCGTTAATTCGACGAACCCAAGAGATGGAAGTTCCCATGGCCGAGCGTCCCTTCGTTCACCTGCACTGCCATAGCCATTACAGCCTGCTCGATGGCGCCAGCCGCGTTCCCGAACTGATCCAGACGGTGAAAGGCCATGGCATGAACGCCTGCGCCATCACGGATCACGGCAATATGTTCGGAGCCGTCGAGTTTTACCGCGAGTGCAAAGACGCGGGCGTGAACCCAGTCGTCGGTTATGAAGCGTACGTGTCGCCGACGCGCCGCACCGACCGGGAAGCGAAACGCCGCGGCGAGGCCGGCTTTCACCTCACGCTCCTCGCCCAGAACATTATTGGCTTCAAGAATCTCATCAAGATGTCGTCGCTGGCGTATACGGAGGGTTACCACTATGTGCCGCGCATCGACAAAGACCTCATGGCCGCCCACAGCGAGGGCTTGATTTGTCTTTCCGGGTGTGCGTCCAGCGAGTTCAGCGATTTCATCCTTCGCGATCAGATGGACGAAGCGAAAAACCTCGCCATCTGGTTTCACAAGATCTACAAGAAGAACTTCTACGTCGAGATTCAAAACAACGGCCTCGAGATTCAGAAACGCTGCGCCGAAGGCGCCATCGATATCGCCAACCAACTCGGCTTGCCGCTCGTGGCGACCAGCGACGCCCACTATCTCAAGCAAGAAGACGCCCGGGCTCACGATGTGCTCCTCTGCGTCAACACCGGCCGGCTGCTCAAAGACGAAAATCGCATGCGTTACGGCAGCGATCAGTTTTACATCCGCCCCCCCGCGGCCATGTACGATCTGTTCCGCGGGTACGACGAAGCCGTCAAGCGCTCGCAAGAGATCGCCGACGGCGTCGATCTCAAGCTCGACTTCAAAGCCCGGCACTTCCCCGTCTTCACGCCCCCCGCCGGGAAAAAGCCAGAAGACTATCTACGCGAGCTCTGCGAAATCGGCTTCGAAGAGCGCTACGGCAAGAACGCCTCTCCCGAAGCTCAAGGCCGCATTGAAGAAGCTCGCAAGCGGCTCGATCACGAATTCGGCGTCATCATCCGCATGGGCTTCGCGGGCTATTTTCTCATCGTTTGGGACTTCGTTCGATTCGCGATCGCCGAAAACATTTACGCCGGGGCGCGCGGCTCGGCGTGCGGCGCGATCGTAGCTTATGTGTTGCGCCTCAGCGATGTCTGCCCGCTGGAATACGACCTCCTTTTCGAACGCTTCCTCGATCCGAACCGTTCGGAAGCCCCCGATATCGACATCGACTTCTGCCAGGACAATCGCGAAAAGGTGATCGATTACGTTCGCCAAAAATACGGCAACGAATCGGTCGCTCAGATCGCCACTTTCGGCACCATGGCGGCCAAGGCGGCGATCAAAGATGTCGGCCGTGTGATGGACGTGCCGCTCGAAGACGTCAACAAGCTCACCGCCATGGTGCCGAAGGTTCTTAACATCACGCTCGAAGATTCGCTCAAGCAGAGCCCCGATCTGAAACGCGAATACGACAGCAAACCGCAGATTCGCGACTTGATCGACACCGCCATGAAACTCGAAGGGACGAACCGCAACGTCGGCACTCATGCCGCGGGCGTCGTCATCGCGAATGGGCCGATCACCGATTACGTCCCCGTGCAGCGCGTGCTCCGCAACAAGGGGGACAAGAACAGCGAATACACCATCACCACGCAATGGGTGATGGGCGACCTCGAAAAGGTCGGCATGCTGAAGATGGACTTCCTCGGCCTACGCACGCTCACCGTGGTCGATAACACGCTCAAGCTCATCGCCAAAAGCAAGCTCGCCGGCCGTGATGTCGAATCGCTGCGCGAGATCGATCCGCGCACCTTCAAGCTTCTTAAATACGGCATCTCGTCGATTCCGCTCGACGACAAAGACACGTTCAAGCTGCTCCAGCGCGGCGACGCGCGCGGCGTGTTCCAACTCGAATCCGACGGCATCCGCGAACTTCTCAAACGCATGAAGCCCGATAACATCCGCGACCTCATCGCCGTCAACGCCCTTTATCGCCCCGGTCCGCTCGGCGGCGGCATGGTCGATGCGTACGTCAACCGCAAGCACGGCCGCGAGGTTCCGACGTATCAGCATCCTATTATGGAGCAGATCCTCAAAGAGACCTATGGCGTTATCGTCTATCAAGAACAGTGCATGCGCGTCCTCAACCGTCTCGGCGGCATCGAACTCGCCAGCGCCTATGCGTGCATCAAAGCCATCAGCAAAAAGAAGCAAGAGATCATCGATGAACGGAAGGCCGAGTTTCTCAGGGGTTCGCAAGAGCGTGGCGTGGCGCTCGAGACGGCCGAGGAAATCTTCGACCTCATCGTGAAGTTCGCCGGCTATGGTTTCAACAAATCGCATTCGGCCGCCTACGCGAAGCTCGGCTACCAGACGGCGTTTCTCAAGACGCACTTTACCGCCGAATTCATGGCCGCCCTCCTTTCGAGCGAGATCGACGACAGCAACAAGCGCGACATCATGGTCGAGCATATCGACGACGCCCGCCGGCTCGGAGCGGAAGTCTTGGCCCCCGATGTGTTGGAAGGGGAACCCAATTTTACGGTCAAGGCGGGCAAGATCGTCTTCGGTTTGACCGCGATCAAAGGACTGGGACGAGGAGCCGCTCATGAGATTATGCGCGCCCGGCAGGAAGGCGGGCCGTATCGCGACCTCTTCGATTTCTGCGAACGCATCGACCATAAATTGGTCCCCAAGGCGGCTCTCGAAAAGCTCGTCAAGGCGGGAGGCTTCGACAAGATTTCCCAGGGCCGGCGGGCCGCTCTGTTCGACGCGATCGGTCGGGCGTTGCAAACGGCCAATCAGACGCAAGACGACCGTCGGCGCGGGCAGGGGAGTCTTTTCGAGTCGATGGACGAAGAGCCGATGATCGCCGCCGGGCCCGCGCCGGTGGAGGGGCTCGCGAACATTCCCGATTGGTCGCCGAGCGATCGGCTCAAGTACGAAAAGGAAGCCCTCGACTTTTACATCAGCAGCCATCCGCTCACGCAGCACGAAGACACCCTCAAGCGGTTCGCCTCGCAAACCGTGCTGGGGCTGAAGGAGATCCAGCATCAACAAGAAGTGTTCCTGGGAGGGATGTTTACCCAGGTCCGGCTCATGAACACGAAGAAGGCCCGCAACGGCAACACCCGTTACGCCCGCTGCAAGCTCGAAGATTTCACCGGCTCCGTCGAGTGCGTGATTTGGCCCGACGATTATGTCCGCTTCAAAGAGTTCATCGTCGACGACGCGATCCACTTCGTCTCGGGCATCCTCGAGAAAGACCGCGAAGAGCCGATTCTCCAGCTCACCAAAGTCTTGACCCTCGAGCAAGGCGCCCGCGAACGAACCGCCGGTTTGGTGCTGATGATGGAGCTCGACGCCGAGCCCGCGAAAGTCGATTCGATCGCCAACGTCCTCTTGCGTGCGCCGGGAAGCTGCCCGGTCTTCCTGCACGTGCGCGACGGGGCCGGCAAATGGATCAAGCTCAAGGCGGACGACAAGTATCGCGTGAATCCGCAGACGTTGACGAAGGCGGATTTGGAAACGATCCTCGGGCCCAACCGAGTGCATTTCTCGCGTGCGTCCGTCCGCTGAGTTTCCCTGCGAGCCGACTGCCGCCCCTGGCGTTTTGGTCGGCGGCGTGATAACTTGATCTGTCGTTCATCCTGCCCCCGCGCTTTTTTCCCGCTCGGCGGCATCTGCACATCGCCCTCATGTTTCAGAGCTCGAACGCGGGGCGTGACGGCAAAGCTCCCCCGACGGCGAACGTCGACTGGGCCAAAGCGAAGTCGTTTTGGGCGCCTCGCGTGACGAGCGAGGCGATCACCCAGGCAATACCGGGTCGCCAAGGATTTAGCGAGCCGCAAAGAGTTGCGCGAGATCCTTCTTGCCTTCAATGACGACGAGATTGTTCTGCAAGGCGTTTCTTAAGGAGAGCTCGCCTGCCAAGACGGCGCGCAGCGTAACGCTCGTCGTGACCATGACGCAATCGCCGACATCGCCGCCTGGAGCCAAGATAAGCCGACCGCCGCGGCCCACGATGACCGCAGCGTCCGAGGTATCGATGAGCAGGATGTGAATCGAGATGTTGGCGGCAGCGTCGATGCGCCGGTTCGCCGACCACTCGGCAAGATAGTCGCGGGCGGAGGGGGTGCGGCGATTGTCCCAACCGCCTGCGGAAGAGAGGCGGAGCGTGCCGCTGTCGAGAGCCGTGCGCGTGGCCACAGCCACTTCGATGGCGCGCGGGTGCGGCAGCGCCAGGGGGTTGCCCTGGACGCTGAGGCACAGGCCGCACGCAAACGCGGCGTCCGCCAAAACGGCGAGGAAGAACGCCGCCACGATTTCACGAGTCATCCGCATCGCTTTATTTGTCCGCGGCGCCAGGAACGACGTTGGACGTCACGATGTTGAACCACAGTTCGAACGAATCAAGCGTGGTCAGCATTTCCTGAAGGGCTTTGGGGTTGCCGGTCAGTTTCACCGCTCCCGTCGTGATCGTCTCGGGCAGTTTCGCGTTTCCCAGAATGATGTCGTTGAGGGTCGCCCGGTCGAGCGTGACGGTGCAGTCGGCGTCTTTCGCTTGTTTGTTGGGCGTGTAGTGAAGCACGCTGTTTTCGAGCGTGACCACGTATTTCTGCTTGGTGTCGGGAAATTCGAAGTTGATCGTCGCCTTCTTGCCGTTGGCCTTGGGGCCGTTGAGGCGAACGCCGAGGTAATCGAAAAACATATCGAGGGACATGGCGCGGACCGTATCGGCGCTGGACGTATTGGCGACCGGCAGCCTCAAGACGCCGCCGCGCAGCTCCTTGGCGCCCTGGAGGTAGAAGTTACGCCAGGTGCCGTTCTCGGTTTGATAGCCAAGTTGCTCGAGGGCGTCGGCTTGCAATTCGCGTGCGGCCTGATTGGTCGGATCGGCGAGCACGACATGATTGACGACCTGAGCGACCCAGCGATAGTCCCCCTGTTCGAAGCGAGGCTTCGCCTTGGCGAGAACGGCTTTGGCCCCGCCCATGAACTCGACGTAATTCTTGGACGCTTCCACGGGAGGCAAGGCGTTGAGCGTTGCGGGGTTGGCGTCGAACCATCCTAGATAAAAGT
>JBAXFO010000033.1:0-14011 GCA_037139885.1 Planctomycetota bacterium | reverse complement strand
GCGAACTTGTCGATGTAATATTCGAGCGAGACCGATTGCCCTTTCCGCCAACGGCATTCGAGGTCGACCTTCACCAGTTCGTGGAGCGCCGCCTTGCGCAGCGGCGAATCCGACGGGGGAACGAACTTCGCCAAATCGACCAGGCCCCCCTTGGCCCAGGCGTCTTCCAGCTGCGACGCCAATTCCTCGAGAGTATCCCAGTCGGCGTCGGTGAATTCGACGATATCGTTCGCGTTCTCGGCCATGGTCTTACCCTACCAGACGATGGCCGTGCGAGCAAAGCGGAATCGAACCCGGATGCGAGGTCAAGCCAGCGATCCGCTCCCCCGGGATTCGAATTCGTAAATGGGGGCGACTTTGCGGCTTACATAAACGCCAAAAACCTTGCCGCTCGCCCGGATCGCAATCGCCGCTGCGTTCCTTGGGGGAGATGAAATCTCGCATCGGGCTCACATCGATTTCCGCGCCTCTCCGATACGAGAGAGAGATTTCCTTGCACGATCGATTTTCACGGAGGAACCCATGCGTCGATCCCTGGCACTTTCCCTGGCGGCCGCCATCGCCGCGACCGCATTGCTCGGCGGCGCCGTGCGCGCCGAAGGGCGGATTTTGCAACAACGTAAGCCCTTCTCGTGGCTCGACCCGAATTGCCCCACATGCAGCGGCGGCATTGTTCCTCCGGGAACCGCCCTCCCCGAAGGCACGACGCCGATGCCGGCGAACGTTCAGCCCCCCGTGCAAGCTCCGCAGCCGGCGCTGACGGAACCGACGCCGCAGATCGCGCCGATGGTCAGCGCCGCGCTGGGCGACGCCTCTTTCGCCGTCGCCGCCCCAGGTTACATCGATTTCGCGAAGCCGATGAATCAGGTTCGGCTGCGTTACGATGCCGCCTACAACATGAACCGCCCCGACCGCGCCGAATACTTCTACGGCAAATGCGGGTGCTTCGGCGGCAACGCTCCCGGACCGATTCTTCCGGAGCGCAACGTCGACGCCCAGGAAACCTCGCTTTACCTCGAAGTCGCCCCGACGCAACGCTTCTCGGTGTTCGTCGATCTGCCGATTCGCGCCATCAACCCCGACGTCAACGCCAACGCCACCGGCATGGGCGACATGCGCTTCGGCTTCAAATATGCGTTCATCTATGACGACGTGCAGATCCTCTCGCTGCAAGTTCGCGCCTTCGCGCCGACCGGCGATCCGCGCCAAGGCCTGGGCACGAGCCACTGGAGCGTCGAACCCTCGCTGCTCTATACTCGGCAACTTTCTGAACGGGTAACTCTGTACGGCGAATTCGGCAACTGGAGCCCGATCAACGGCACCGAGTTTGCGGGCAGCATGCTCTATTACGGCGCCGGCCTCGGCTACACGGCTTACGATTCGGGCGACTTCCGCATCACGCCGCTCGTCGAGTTCATCGGCTGGTCGGTTCTCAACGGCCAGGAGCTCAACCTCGACGCCGGCGGCGCGGTGAATGCCGGCGGCGATACGATCGTCAACGGCAAGCTCGGCGTCCGCGCCGGCGGCCCGCGTCACGACTTCTACGTCGGCTACGGCCGCGCCCTGACGGGAGCCGTCTGGTATCAAGACATCGCCCGTTTCGAATACCGGTTCAAGTTCTAAGGGCGGCCGGATAAATAACGTCCCGATTCAACTGTTGGCTGGGATAGCCCGGTAGTTGAGTCGGGGCAACACGTTGTCGAAGGCGATTCGCATCGTGTCTCGGAAGGATTCGGCCGAGTTTGGCGGCTTCGACGGCGGCATAGCGACGTTGATCCTTCTCTCGCAAGGAGAGGTACAGCGTTTTCATCGATCGTTCGATCTTGGGGGAGTACGGTTGCACAGCAGGCTCTCTTCCGTGAGAACAGAGATAGCGGAAAACCCAGGTTTTCCTTGTCAGCTGAGCGTACCATAAGACCCCCGAAATCGGGAAGTTATCTATCCGGACGCTCTAAGGGAGTTGCGTTCAAAAAGTTCACGAACGGCCGTCAGATGGTCGTCCGTGAGCCTTTTGTTTGTCGACAGCGCGATCAATGACCTTCGAGCGACAAGACCTTCTCGGGGTTGGCGTTGCGGGCGACTCGCTTTTGGGCTCGCACACGCTCCTGAGCCTTGAGGAGGAGATCCTGGCCGCCGGGTTCGCCCACGTGTTTTTGGGCGCTCTCGATGCCGGAAGCGATCTGGGTTTCGTTGATCTCCACGCCTTTTTGGGCTTTCGAAGTCAAGACGGTAACGACATTGTTCTTGATCTGCACGAAGCCGCCGTCGACGAAATAGCGATGCACGATCTCACCCTTTTTCGTACGCAACTCGCCGAAGCCGAGTCGGCCGATCACCGGCAGGCGGCCCGGTAGAACGCCGAGTTCCCCGTCGTACATCGGCACGGCGATGAAATCGCAGGTTTCGTCGATCAGCGCCTTCTCGGGCGTCACGATGACGCAGCGCAGAGCGTTGTGTTTCGCGGAAAGTTCCATCGCAGATCTCCGGCAAGCCGCTCCCGGGGGAGCGGCGCGAATTTCCAATTACGCGTTCATCTTCTTCGCCTGCTCGACGGCTTCATCGATGCCGCCGACATACAGGAACGCATTTTCCGGCAAATGATCGTGCTTGCCGTCGCACAGTTCCTTGAAGCTGCGGATCGTCTCGGCCATCGAGCAAACCTTGCCCTCTTTGCCGGTGAACGATTGCGCGACGATGAACGGCTGCGACAGAAACTTTTCGATGCGGCGAGCGCGGTTCACGACTTGCTTGTCTTCTTCGTTGAGCTCGTCGACGCCGAGGATGGCGATGATATCTTGCAGTTCGCGGTAACGCTGCAGAATCTGTTGCACGCGGCGAGCGACGGCATAGTGCTCTTCGCCGAGATATTGCGGATCGAGAATTCGGCTATTCGAGGCAAGCGGATCGATGGCGGGGTAAATGCCCTTTTCCGAGATCTTGCGTTCGAGATAGATGAACGCATCCAAATGCTGGAAGGCGTTGGCGGGAGCCGGATCGGTCGGATCGTCGGCGGGCACGTACACCGCTTGCACCGAGGTGATGGCGCCGCGTGTCGTCGACGTGATGCGTTCTTGCAACTCGCCCATTTCGGTGGCGAGCGTCGGCTGGTAACCCACGGCGCTGGGCATACGACCCAGGAGAGCCGACACTTCCGAACCGGCTTGCGAAAAGCGGAAGATATTGTCGACGAACAGCAGCGTATCGGCGCCGGTCGAATCGCGGAACCATTCGCACATGGTGAGAGCCGACAGGGCCACGCGGAGGCGGGCGCCGGGGGGTTCGTTCATCTGGCCGAAGACCATGGCCGTCTGCGTGAGCACCGAGCGATCGGTGTTGCCGATCTTGGTCTCCTGCATTTCGAGCCAAAGATCGTTGCCTTCGCGGGTGCGCTCGCCGACGCCGGCGAACACCGAATAGCCGCCGTGCTGGCTGGCGATGCGGGCGATGAGTTCTTGCAAGATAACGGTCTTGCCCAGACCGGCCCCGCCGAACAGACCCGCCTTGCCGCCGCGAACCAGCGGCGTGAGCAAATCGATGACCTTGATGCCGGTTTCGAAAAGCTCGGTCTTTGCGGACAGATCGCTGAACGCCGGCGGCGCGGCATGAATGGGGCGAGTCTCGTTCGTACCCACCGGGCCGCGGCCATCGATCGGTTCGCCGAGCAGGTTAAACACCCGGCCGAGCGTTTCCTTACCCACCGGCACGCTCACGGGAGCCCCGGTGTCGACCGCCTTGAGCCCGCGATAGAGACCATCGGTCGACCCGAGAGCCACGCAGCGGACCCGGCTGCCGCCGAGATGCTGCTGCACTTCGCCCGTGATGTGCAGCGTGAGCCCCTTATAGACCTCGTCGATCTTCACGGCGTTATAGATCTTCGGCAGATGCCCCTCGGGAAACTCGACGTCGAACGTCGACCCGATGACCTGGACGATCTTGCCCGTTGCGAAATTGTTCACGGCTACCATGCTTGCTCCACGATCAGTTATGCTGCTGCGGATCAATGACTTCCGCGAGCGACTGGTTGATCAACGTCATCATTTTCTCAGTGGGCCACGCGGCCGATCAACGCTGCCAGAAATCGAGATCGAGCCGGCGCCACTTGCTTTGATTCGAGTGAGAGGCGTCAAATGCCTTGGCACGGCGCTATTTCAACGCCTCTACCCCACCGATAATCTCGCTGATCTCTTTCGTAATCTGTGCCTGCCGGGCCCGGTTGTATTCTTGCGACAGACTCTTGATCATGTCCCCGGCGCTTTCCGTCGCGGCTTTCATGGCGACGCGGCGGGCGATCTGTTCGCTCACGGCGGCGTCGAGGAAGCACTTGAACAGGCGGACCTTGAACGAGGTCGGCAACAGTTCTTGCAAAATATCGGCCGGGGCCGGAAGGAATTCATACTCCACGGCCGACTTCGGCGTCTCGGCTTTGGGATCGTTCGTCGTGATATTCGACAGCGGCAGCAGGGTCTCCACGACCGCGACTTGCCGGGAGGCGCTCACGAACTTCGTATACGCCACTTCCACGCGGTCGATCTTGCCGGCGATGTAATCCGCAATGTAGCGATCCGCGAGTTCTTCCACTTCTTCGAACGTCGGCTTGTCTTCGAACTTCGTGAACGTGCGCGTGGCGGAGATCCCTTGATATTTGCAGAACGCGATGACGCGTTTGCCGGAGAGCTCGAGTTGCAGAGTCACTCCCTCGGCCTGATTGCGGCGGGCGGCCGGGATGGCCTCGCGAATGACGGCCGCGTTGTAACCGCCGCACAGACCGCGATTCGACGACAACACCAGCAGCACGCTGGTCTTGATCGAGTCGTGTTTTTCGAGCAACGGGTGCGTGACGTTGGTCGCGCTCGCGCTCAAGTCGGCGGCCAGTTCGGCGATCTTACGCGTGTACGCTTCCGCTTCGCTGGCCCGGTCCAGCGCCTTCTTGAAGCGGGCGGCTGCGATCAACTCCATCGTCCGCGTGATCTTGCGGATGTTGCGGATCGCCTTGCGGCGTTTCACAATCGCACGAGTGTTTGCCATGCGGTCACCTTAAACACAAGCCGCTTGAACGGCTCCGATTCAAAACGCAAACGACGTTCAAAGCCTTACGCCTTGAACTGCGGAATGAAGAACTCGATCGCCGCCTTCAGGCCCGCTTCGATCTCCTTGGTCATCTTCTTTTCCTTCACGAGAGAGTTACGCACGTCGGGTCGCTGTTCCTTCATGAACGCCCGGAACTGCTTCTCCCACGCGGCGACCTGATTGCGCGGCACTTTGTCGAGATAGCCCTTCGTGCCGGCGTAAATGATCATGACCTGGTCGGCGAAGTGCAACGGCGTGAATTGCGGCTGCTTCAAAATCTCGATCATGCGGTAACCGCGGTCGAGGTCGGCTTGCGTCGCCTTGTCGAGTTCGGTGCCGAGCTGGGCGAACGCTTCCAGTTCGCGGAAGGCCGCCAACGTCAAACGCAGCGAACCGGCGACCGACTTCATCGCGGCCGTCTGGGCTTTGCCGCCCACGCGGCTCACCGACACGCCGACGTCGATCGCAGGACGCACGCCGGCGAAGAACAAGTCGGGTTGCAGATAGATCTGGCCGTCGGTGATCGAAATCACGTTCGTCGGAATGTACGCCGACACTTCGCCTTCGAGGGTTTCAATGATCGGCAACGCCGTCAGCGAGCCGCCGGTGTTGATGACTTTAGCGACCTTGTGGCCTGGGAATTTGAGCACGTCGTGCTTCTCGGCATGTTCCTTGTCGAGCGGGCCGACATACACTTTCCCATTTTCGCCGGGGTTGCGGGCCCGGGTCGGGTCGATGGCGCTGTTGACGCCGTAATCGTCCGTCACCTTCGAGTCGTCGGCGCTCATCGGTACGATCACCCAGCGCTCGGCCAACTTCGTGGACCGCTCGAGAAGTCGGCTATGGGCGAAGAAGATATCGCCCGGATACGCTTCACGACCCGGCGGACGACGCAACAACAGCGAAAGCTGACGATAAGCGGCGGCTTGTTTGGAAAGATCGTCGTACACGCACAACGTATCGCGGCCATGCTCGTACATGTAGTATTCGGCCATCGCGGTGCCGGCGTACGGAGCGAGATATTGCAAGGGAGCGGCATCGGCAGCCGAGGCGACGACGACGATGGTGTAATCCATCGCCCCCTTGGCCTTGAGCACTTCGACGATGGCGGCGACTTGCGATTCCTTGAGCCCGATGGCGACATAGACGCAGATCACGTCTTCGGACTTCTGATTGATGATCGCGTCGATGGCGATGGCGGTCTTGCCGGTCTTGCGGTCGCCGATGATGAGCTCGCGTTGGCCGCGACCGACCGGGGTCATCGCGTCGATGGCCTTGATGCCCGTTTGCAGGGGCTGATTCACGGGCTGCCGTTCGGCCACGCCCGCGGCCTTCGATTCGAGGAAGCGGGTCTTGTTCGTCGTGATGGGGCCTTTGCCGTCGATGGGATTGCCGAGCGGATCGACGACACGGCCGATGAGGGCGTCGCCGACGGGCACGCTCATGAGCACGCCCATGGCCCGGGCTTCGTCGCCTTCGATGATTTGCAGATAATCGCCGAGGATGATGACGCCGACGGAGTTTTCTTCGAGGTTGAGGGCCATGCCCTTCACGCCCGTGCGCGTGAACTCGACCATCTCGCCGTTCATGATGCCGGCCAGGCCATAAACGCGCGCGATGCCGTCGCCGATTTCGAGCACTCGGCCCACTTCTTGAACGCTGATCTTATCCTTGAACTGCTCGATTTCCGTCTGCAGAACTGAAACGATCTCGTCGGCTTTGAATCTCATGACTGCTACTCGTCAGTATTTGGTTGCGGATATTTTCAATGCGTGAGCGTACGGTCGCGTCGAACTGCTTGTCGCCCACGCGGATCTTGACGCCGCCGAGAATCGACGGGTCGACCGAAGTCACCAGGATCGGCTCCAGTTTCATCGCCTGCTTGATTCCTTCGACGATCTGGATTCGTTCCTCAGGACTCAAGGGCACGGCGCTCGTGACATACACGCGTACGCGCCGGCCTCGCTCCTCGGCGAACGCTCGAAGCGCCAGCGTCACCGAAGCCAAAAGTTCGAGCCGATCGTGGCCGTTGAGCACTTGCAAGAACGCGTAGAGCGTCGGGCTCAAACGTTCTTTGAACGCCTTCGCCAGGATGTCCGCGCGCACGTAACGGCCGATGGCGGGGCTGGCGAAAAGAACGTCGAACCGCGGGTCCGTGAGCAAAACTTCCCGCACCAGAGCTTCGAGTTCTTCGGTCACGGCGTCGAGCTGCCCGGCCTTGTTCGCGGCTTCAAACAAGGCCTCGGCGTAAACCTTCGCGATCCGCTTGGCGCGGACGTCGCCGGTTTCTTTGATCTCCGGGATGTCGTTCGGATTGGTCATTGGCCCAGATCCCAGAAAACTCACGGTTGCCGTCGGGTGGATGGAGCGGAGCGAAGCCCACCATATCGGATCACAAACGAAACGCCCAAACCGGCGTCCCTTCGGTGGGCCTTGCTCGCCCCCCACCGAATCGCAGACTAGTTGTTGCCGATGCTGCTTTGCTGCTTGATCTCCGTCAGCGCCTCGTCGACGAGCCGATGATGATCTTCGCCCGTCAAGCTGCGCCCAACCGCCTTGGAAGCGATGAGCGTGGCCACATTGGCGGCCTGGGTCCAGATCTCTTGCAGGGCCTGATCGCGAGCGATGTCGATTTCACGGAGCAGCCGCTGTCGTTCCTTTTGGACCTCGGCGTTGCCCTCGCTGCGGATTTGCTCTTTGAGCTCAGCCGCATCGCGCCGCGCCTCCTCCATCATGGACGGAATCTTCGCGTACGCTTCGGCAAGCTCCGCCCGGAATTTCGAGGTATCGCGGGCGTTCTCCTCACGCAAGCGTTTGGCTTCCTCCATCACGTTGGTGATGGACGCCTCGCGGGCCTTGAGTCCATCGAGGATGGGGGTCCAGGCGTATTTACTGAGGATGAAGAACAAAGCCACGAAGACGACGCACGTCCAAACCGCGGTGTCCCATTTCCATTCCATGATGTTGGGCTTGTCGTCCGCGCCGTGAGACGCGTGCGCCGCATCGTGCTTGGGCGCGTCCGCGGCACGCACCCCAGGCGCGGCCAGGCCGAGAAGCAAGAACGCAAAGATCGCTACGATCAGTCGCATAACAGACCTCGACCAGAGAAAACTTAGATGGTGAAGCAAACGATCAAGGCGAAGAACGTCGCGCCTTCGAGAAGAGCGCCGATGATAATCATCGCGGTCTGCACCTTGTTGGCGGTTTCGGGCTGACGCGCCATGCTTTCCAGGGCGGCCGAGCCGATCTTGCCGAAACCATACGCGGCTCCCATCAGCACCAAGCCGGCGCCGATGCCCTTGCCGAACGACTGGCCGCTGAACGGAGCGATCAGACGATCCACCGTCACTTCGACCGTTTTTGCGCCTTGGGCGGCGACCGGTTCGACCGTGCCGAGCATCAACGAAACGGCAAACGCCACTGCGAGCAACTTAATCGCTTTCATGAGTCACATTTCTCCAAAAGGAAACCGAAAAACACTCGTTAAAACATCACGTTCCCAAAGTTCCGGGAACGGCGGCTGACTTCTTCTTAGTGTTCGGGATACGTGACCGATCCCAGGAACAACGCCGTCAAGAACGTAAAGATAAACGCCTGCAAGAAGGCGACGAACAATTCGAGCATACTCAAAGCCGTCGCCCCGAGCACGCTGCTGACGGTCACCGTCCAGAACAACGCCGGGTTGAAATTGCGGGCCTGATAAATGAACAACAAAATGGTCGCCAACACGACATGCCCGGCAAACATATTCGCGAACAACCGCACCGACAACACGAAGCACTTGATGATCAACCCGAAGAACTCGATCGGCCACATCAACATCAAGATGGGAATCTTCATGGCCATGGGCATATCCATATGCGGCGCGAACGCCAGCAGATGGCCCTGAACGCCATTCTCGCGAATGCCCGAAAAATGGATGAAGGCGAACACGATGAACGCCAGCGTCAGCGTCATGGGAAAGCTGGCGGTCGGCGAGCCGAGAAACGGCACCATACCCAGGAGATTGCAAGCGAGCACGAACAAAAACGTCGTCCACAGGAACGGCACGTAATGGTCGGTGTGATGCGGAATATAAGGCTTGGCGATGTTGTCGCGAATGAATGTCAGCAACGATTCGAGCAGATTCCACCAAAGCCCCTTGGGAGGGCCACCTGCCTGGATCTTCTTGCCGAGGGGAATGTAGAGCAGGCAGACGATGGCCGCGGCGGCGATCATCAAAACGGTGAACTTCGTGAAGGGCCACGGCAGATGGATCGTCCATTCGAGGAAGTTGAGAACTTCCCACTCGACGGTATCCATCACGTGGTGAATCGCATTCGGCTCGTGATGCTCAGCAGCGAAAAGGAGCATGGAGAGGCTACCCTTTACAGAGACACCTTTGGATCCTCAGTCGGGCTCTGCCGAACCAGAAGCCAGACTTCCAAACCGAGGATCAACAAATAAAACAACGCCAGCCAATACATGAAGAGGGCAGGGAAACGTTCCCCCATCTTCGCGTGCAGCAGCATGCCGATGCCGAGCACAAAAATCATTCGCAGACCGGTCGAACCGAGCGAGGCCAGCATCCGCTGATCCGTCGTCGTCGTGAATCGAGCCGTCGCGAGGTAAGTCGCGATCGCCGGGGCCAGGCATAAAGCAAGAGCGACTCCGCTTTGGAGGATCGCATCATCGCCCCAGACCAGCCAGCTGGGGTAAAGGAGCGCGAGCCAAAGGCCCAGCGGCACACCAATGAGAATCGCGAGACTCTTCATGGGGGCCCTTCGCGATCCTTGTGGGCCTTATCGGGGGCCTCATCGTCGTCCAGCTTGGCCTCGCGGTTCGCCAGGACGACCAGATGGAAAATCCCGCCCACCAACCCGATCACCGCACCGACAATCGCGGCCACGGGAAACGTCCACCCGCCCCAATAATCGATCAACGCCCCGAGCCCGATGGGGGCGGCCATCTCGAGGCCGACTTGCGACAGTTCGGCCGCCAAGGCCAACCGCGAATCCCGTGCGTTGTTCGGCATCGAACCGACCTGACGAGAAAGCCATCTGACCGACCGAAAAGGGGCGACGGGGGCATTATCTTGGCGTCGCTCGGAACGTCAAGGATGTTTGTGAAAAATTTCGCGAAGTCGATTCGCGTGCGGACGTGGATTTGCGCTTGAGAAAAAAATCGTTAAATGGGATAAGATTTTCCTTGCAATCCGCGCAGAAACCGTTTCACCGCGGCTTTTTCGCATTGACAGAGCTCTGTCGATTTTCGTATATTCTCCTGCAGAGGAGGAGCACCCCCGAAAATTGGCTCTTCCTCCACCCGCGAGTTCCAGGCGTTGAAGTCTCCAGCGACGCTTGTCCTTGCCTTGATTTTTCCCGTTTGGTCTTTCCTCGATTCGTCGTCGACGGGCAGCCGTTTCTGGCACGCTGCGGCATCGCCTTGCGCGAGTTTGCCGGCGCGTGTCCGTGGGTGAACTGCATTGTCTTGCTTCTCCTGGAAAATGGATTTTCAGGAGTTTCCGCTCACGGATTTTGAGCTCCTCCTTTGGTTGCTGCGTAAAAAGGCGTGGCCTTTGCCACGGAGAAGTGTCGCATGACCCAGAAAAAACGTTCGGGTTCCTCGAAGAAACCCGTCTCGTTGGGGAAGTCGAAGGATAAGACGGCCGACAAAAAATTGAAGAAGGATGTGACGCCCGCTCGTCCCGTCCTCGCCAAGTCGTCCAAGCCCGCTCTCAAGCCCGTCAAGAAGCCGGTCGCTCGACCGCAGCTGGCCGCCGCTCGCAATACCGGCAGCAATTTCTCCGCCGAGGAAGCCATCGAACGAAGCAAGTTCGATGTCGGCGTCCCGACCAAAGACCTTTCGGTCAAGATCCCGAAGGAACTGCCCACCGGTTACGGCAAAGACCGCATCGTCGTCATGGTGCGCGACCCTTATTGGATTCATACCTACTGGGAAATCACCCGCCAGTCGGTTCAGCGCGCGGAAGCCGCCCTCGGCCAAGACTGGTACGGCGCCAAGCCGATCCTCCGCGTTCTCGACGTCACCAGCGACGTCTCCAACTCCGCCGAATCGATCATCCGCGACATCGACATCCACGGCGGCGTCAGCAACTGGTACATCGAGGTCAGCAATCCTCGTTCGTACCGCGTCGATATCGGCTATCTCGCCAAAAGCGGCATGTTCTATGTCCTGGCTCGTTCGAACGTCGTGCTCACGCCCCGCGCAGGCGTCAGCGACGTCATCGATGAAAACTGGGCCGACATCGACACCATGAAAGCCGACCGCATCTTCGCCATGTCCGCGGGCTACGACCCAACCGCGAGCAGCCTGGAACTGAAAGAACTCTTCGAAGAACGCCTCCGCCGGCCGATCGGTTCGCCGTCGGTCACCAGCTTCGGCTCTGGCGCTCTGCAATACGGCAAGCAACGCTCGTTCTGGTTTCAGCTGGACGCCGAGCTCATCGTCTACGGAGCGACCGAGCCCAACGCTCGCGTCACCCTCCAAGGCGAACCGGTGAAACTCCGCCCCGACGGCACGTTCACCATGCGTTTCAGCCTGCCCGATAGCCGGCAGATCATCCCCGCCACCGCCGCGTCGGCCGATGGCGTCGAGGAACGCACGATCGTCCTCGCCGTGGAACGTAACACGAAGCATCTCGAACCGATGATCCACGACGGCAACGAGTAGAGGCTTGCGTTCAATCATCGAAACGACTCAGCCCCGAAGTGAACCTTCGGGGCTTTTTTCGTTGAGCGAGCTTCTGCCCGCGAGAAAACTCACGATTCGTTCGCGGCTCTCCGCAGGAGAGCGCTGCCGTGACGCATGTGCGGGACGCTGTTTGTGTCCTATCTGACGCGACGCATGGACAGAACGTGCGTGCCGTCAGCGCTCTCCTGCGGAGAGCCGCGAACGCTTCATCAAACCGGTCGTCCAGTCAAAAATCGCACGATGCGTTCCGCCAACTCGTCAGGAATTCGCGTTTCGCACTCCCAGATCGTCAACACCTCCCACCCGAGTTTTTGCAATTCTTGAGCGACGCGGCGATCGCGATTCGCGTTGCGGCGGCGTTTGCGGATCCAATAATCGCGATTGGTCTCGGGAATGCGTTTGCCGCGCTTGCACGGATGAGCGTGCCAAAAACAGCCGTTGACGAAGATGACTTTGCGCAGCCTCGGGAACGCGAGATCGGGACGGCCGGGCAGGTGGGGTGAATGGAGGCGGAAGCGAAATCCCAGGCGGTGGGCGAGGCGACGGACCGTGATTTCCGGTGTCGTGTTCTTGCCCTTCACGGCGGCCATGATGGCGCTACGTTGCGCGGAGGTGATTCGGTCCATGTTGACTGCCGAGAAGAGAGAGAGCCATCTGCCCCGCGAGCGCTCGAATGACCGGCACGGCCACGCTGTTGCCCGCCTGTTTGCGGATTGCGGTGTGCTTGACGGCGATTTTGAACGAATCGGGAAATCCCTGGAGGCGCAACAATTCGCGACCTGTGGGCCGGCGTTCGCCGTTGACGAGCATGTAATTGTAAGACGCGTTCGCACGCAGGGCGCACGAATAGCCGAAGATGCCGATTTGGCCGGCGAGGTTTTCGTGCCAAATCGAAGGTCGAAACGTTTCCAGGCCCTGGCGGGCGGCACGGGCCAGGCGTTTCTCGCGAATCGCCTCGGAGGCCCAAAGGCTGGGGGACACGGCGTCGTCGGGCTCCAAAATCTCCGCGAGCGTCGGCCGCTGGGCGCTGGGCTCAGGAAAGGCAAAGGGGACATCGTCTTGGAAACCGACGATGAAGGTTCGTTCGCGTCGTTGACAGACGCCATAGTCGAGAGCGTTGAGGACTTTCGCATGGACGTTGTAGCCGAGCGCTTTCAGGCTTTCGACCACGGTCGCGAAGGTGTGGCCCTGATTATGCGTTTTGAACTGTTTGACGTTTTCCAGGAGAACCGCCCGCGGCCGTTTGGCTTTTAAGATCTGTTCGATCTTGAAGAAGAGTGTGCCGCGAGTGTCGGCGAAGCCCTTCCGCGCGCCGATGATGCTGAAGGGCTGGCACGGAAAGCCGGCGAGCAAGATGTCGTGATCGGGAATCGATTCCGGGGCGATTTGGGTGATGTCGCCGTGCGGCCGTTCACCGAAATTCGCCTGGTAAGTCTCCTTCGCATCTTCGTCCAATTCCGAGGAAAAGACGCATTGACCGCCGATGTGTTCGAAGCCGAGGCGCATGCCGCCGATGCCTGCGAAGAGGTCGATGGTCCGCAAGGGAGTGGATCCGGTTCGTTTCACGGCAGGGGCTTTCATGGAAGACGGTGGACTCGCGACGCTTGCAGAAGCATGGGGGCAGGATATCGGCCGCGGGCGCTGTCGTCATACCGCGAACGTCGTACGCGCGATCTACGGCCCCATCCGGCTCAAACGATCATGCACCGCAAGCCACCTGTCGTCTTCGGGCGGCAGGGCCAGCACGATGCGGTTCACGCCGGCGGCGTCGAGGCGGTGCAGGGCGTCGTAAAGGCGCGCGGCATAGCCGGCCGGATCGTTGGGGAGCGTCTCCTTGACCCGGTGCGAATCGTTCGATCCCGGCACTGGGCCGCAGGTGAGCCAGCCGACGCGCAGACCCTGGCGGAGGAGTTCGGCGACGCGTTCTTGACCGTCATCCGCCGTGAAATCGATGGGGGTTTGCGGCGCATAATGGCGCGACATCATGCCGGGCGATCGAGCGACGTCACTGTGCGAACGTTGCTTTGCGATCGGTCCGACGACGGCTTCGAGATCGCCAAGGCCGATTAACCCCGGGCGCAAAAGCGTCGGCGGGTCGGTGGTGACATCGAGCACGGTCGATTCCAATCCGCCGGAACACGGGCCGCCGTCGAGAATGAGATCGATCCGCGCATCGAGACCGCGGAGCACATGTTCGGCGCGAGTCGGCGACAGGCACATCGATCGGTTGGCGCTCGGCGCGGCGAGGGGG
>JBAXFO010000032.1:0-14121 GCA_037139885.1 Planctomycetota bacterium | reverse complement strand
GCCACCCTCGCTCACGCGTCGGGCTTCCAGCGAAATCGCGCACGGTCAGTTAGAACAATTGGTTGATGACGTTGGCGCCGCGGTCGACGATGCGGATCGGGCGGCCGTTCGGCGTGTGATTTTGCTTGTTGGCGTCGATGCCGAGGACGCGGCAGACGGTGGCCATGAAGTCGAGCGTGTTGACCGGACGTTCGACGACGGTGGCGGCTTCGGCGTCGGTGCGGCCGATGACCTGGCCGCCGCGGATGCCGCCGCCCACCATGACGCTGCTCCAGGCGCGGGGATAATGGTCGCGGCCGGGCTTGTCGCCGCGGGTGTTGATCCGCGGCGTGCGTCCGAACTCGCCCATCCAGATCACAAGAGTGCTATCGAGCAAGCCGCGGTCACGCAGGTCTTTGATGAGCTGGCTCATGCCGGCGTCGACCTGACCGGAAAGCTGTTGCACGCGTTCGAAATTGTTCTGATGCGTGTCCCAACCGCCGAGGGTGACTTCGACGAACGAGACCCCCGCTTCGACAAGTCGGCGTGCGAGCAAGCAGCCTTCGCCGAACTTGCTCGTGCCGTAACCGGCCCGGCTGGCTTGCGGTTCGCGGGAGAGATCGAACGCGACGGCGCCCTGATCGCGCATCAGCGTGACTGCGCGCTGCACGGTCGTGCGGTGCGCGATGCCGAGGCCGTCTTGGTGGGTGCGGTGGAAGTTGTTTTCGAGATCGTCGAGCAGGCCGAGGCGGCCGTTGAACTGAGTTTCCTGAACGGAGGAGCGGAGGTTTTCGACGCCGCGAGCCGCATCGTTGACGACGAGGGGTTGATGGCGGGCGCCGAGGAAGCCGGAGCCGAAGCTCCGATTGCCGACCGAGACGAAGTTCGGCAGCGGGCTCTCGGCGTTGCCGATTTCCTTGGCGGCGATGGAGCCCAGCGACGGGTAAACGACGCCGCCCTGGCCTTCGCGATAGCCGGTGTGCAGGTTGTATTTGGCGCGAGCATGGGCTCCTTCGCCGGTGCTCATGCTGCGAATGATGGCGGCATGATTCGCGAGCTGGGCGAACTGCGGAAAGTGTTCGCTGATGCGGATGCCGCTCACGTTGGTGTCGATGTTTTGGTACGGGCCGCCTTGATCGGTGCCGGGGCGGAGGTCGAAGGTGTCTTTATGGCTGGGGCCGCCGTCCATCCACAGGAGGATGCACGACTTGGTGCGCTGCTGGGTCGCGGCGGCGTTGGCGGCGAGGACGGGGAGCCAGTTCGAGAACGAAAAGCTGGTCAGCCCGGCAGCGGAGAGCTGCATCATTTCGCGGCGCGTCGGTTGGAATTTCATGCCCGGTCTCCCGTTGGGTGCGTGCGTTCGAGTTCGTAACGAGTTTCAGCTTGCGTCGGCGTGACGCGGTTCCGTTCGGCCGATCAGTGATTCAAGACAAATTCGCTCGAGTTCAAAATCGACCAGAGAATATCGGTGTACGCGGCGACCGGGTTGGCCGGGTGCTCGCGAACGTACGACACCAGCCGGCGGGTTTCGTCGGCGCTGGGCCGCCGCGACAGGCCCGTGAGGTAGATCTGCTCGATCATTTTTTCGGGATCGTTGGCCCCGGCGGTCTTGATCGAGCGGGCGATGGTCGCTCCGAGCGAGTTGGTGACGTTCGAGTTCATGAGGCGAAGCGCCTGCGGGATGCCGGCCTGGTATTCGAGGAGATCGGGCTCATCGGAGAGGCGGAAGAAGTTGATGAACTGTTCGCGGGGACTGACGTTGCCCTTCTTCTGAATCATGGGGACGAGCGGTCCCTTACGAGAAATCTGATCGCGTCCCGTGACGGCGACAACCGATTCGAAAAGTTGCTCGGGCAGCATGGCCCGCACCAAGCGATGGCTGTAGAACTCGCGGTCGTCGTCGTTGCCCGCGGCGGGGCGGCTGGTGCGCTGGTACGTTTCGCTGTTGCAGATCGAACGCACCAGATAGCGAACGTCGAAATTGCTCGTCTTGAATTGCTCGGTGAGAGCGTCCAAAAGTTCGGGATGCGTCGGCAGATTGTTCTCGTGCATGTCGTCGACCGGATTGATCAAGCCGCGACCATAGAAGTGATGCCAGAAGCGATTGACCATGGCCTTCGCGAAGTACGGATTCTGCGGCGAGCACATCCACTGAGCGAGCACGGGGCGATAGGGTTCCGCCGGAGCCAATCCCGGCTCTTCGGCGCCGAGGAATTTCGCTTTCACTTTCATGGCCGATTCGGGCAAGGCGTTCTTCTTCTGGAACGGAGCGGAGTTTTCGACGATGCCCGGCGACACGCCCTTCTTGGCGGCTTGCTGGGGATTCGCGGTCAGGCGAACTTTCATGAAGAACTGAGCCATGCCCCAATATTCCGCCTGCTTCCAATCGGTGAACGGATGATTATGGCACTGGGCGCATTGCAATTGCACGCCCAGAAACATGCGTGTGGCCGTGTCGGTCATTTTGTCGACCGTCGGATTGGCGACGAAATACGTCACGGCGCCATTCTCTTCCTGCGTCCCCTTCGAGGTGAGCAGATCGAAAACGATCTGATTGACCGGTGTGTTTTTGTTGAAGCGATCGGCGAACCAATCCACGAGGGGTTTGGGGTCGAGCTGGCGATTGTTCGATTCGCGAGGCAACAAAATCCCCGTCCAAATCTCCCCCTGGAATTTGCCGAAACGCGGATCGGCAAGAAGCGTTTCGATCATCTTCGAGCGTTTGGCGGGGTCTTTGCTGTCCAGGAAGGCGACGACTTCGTCGGCCGAGGGAATGGTTCCCACAAGATCGAGCGACAGCCGACGCAGAAACTCGGCGTCGTCCGAGCGGCCCGACGCTTGCAATTTTTCCGATTTTAACCGGATGGCGATTTCGTCGTCGATGATTTTGGTGAGGGCGGCCTGATCGAGCTTTTTGCCCGCTCCGGGGACCTGCCGCAACACGGCGGGGGCGGCATTGTCCGCTTTCTTATTCTTGCGAATTTCGAGGGCGTTCTTGATGGCCGCCTTCGCCTTGGCCTTGGGGTCGGCGTCTTGAGCGCGGGCGGCGGACCAATCGAACGAGACCATGCCAAACGCCGCCAGGGCGAAACCGAAGATGGAGGCGATCGACGCCCAGGAAATGCGTGCGGCTGCGGATTGGGTCTTCATGGTGAACTCCGCCTCAAAATCGGAAAACGCTCGTCGGCGTATAAGGAATGGAACCCCTGGGTCGGGCCAAAGTTCTGCCGAAAAAGTTAGCTCGTTCGCAAAAATGTTCGAGCGGAAACCGCTGCCGCCTCCGGTTTTTCGGCACGCGCCTCTATAATACGCCACAATCGGATTTTCTTCCCTCTTTCGCACAAGGATCTGTCATGCGTCATTGGATCTCTCTGACGGCCATGCTGTTTCTGGTTCTGCCCGTGGCGGCCGGCGGCGACGGCCTGGCCGGGAACTGGAAAGTCACCATTTTCGAGGACGGCCAATATCTCAATTTCTGGCTCGTCACCCTCGACGCGAAGGACGGCAAGCTCACCGGCGAAGCTCAAGTCATGAGCAAAATTCCTGAGACGACCGTCACGGGGGTCAAGGTCGACGGCGATCTTCTCAAGATGGCGTTCAAACTCGCCAACGGCGTGCAGTTCAACTTCGAGGGGAAACTGCCGCGCGTCGGAGGGAAGAAGTTTTACGGCTCCATCACGCGGGGCTCGAATTCGACCCCCGCGTTTTTCGAGTCGACCCCGGCCAAGACCGCCTTCGACGCGAATCTCGAAGTTCTGACCCGTTCTCCCTCCGATCCGCGTGTTTTCAGCACATTGTTGTCGCTGATCGGCCAGGCCAAAGAGAAAAAGATCCCGGCGCGCGACGTGCAAGAATGGATCGACGGCGTCATCAAGACCGCCGAGAGCTATGGGCCGATTTGGCAGACCGAGTTCGGCATCAAACTGGTCACCGCCTTGCAAACGAGCTTCCCCACGCTCGCCGCCGAGACGGGGGCGAAAATCGAGAAATCGTTCGACGCCAAAACTTCGATCGAAACCCAGCTGCGACTTTTGACCGCGCTCGGAGCAGCCTACGACGCGTCGGGGCAGGCGGCGGAAGCGGCGAAAATCACCGCTCGCCTCGCCGCTCTGGAAGGGGCCGCCAACGCCGAAAACACCAAGAACATTCTCAGCTTCAAGATCGATCCTTATAAGGGAAAGACGCGCCAGGCGGTTCTGGTCGAGCTCTTCACGGGGGCTCAATGTCCCCCGTGCGTGGCTGCGGACATCGGTTTCGACGCTCTGGGTAAGGCGTTTTCGGATGAGGAAGTCGTCTTGCTTCAGTATCACCTGCACGTGCCCAGCGCCGACGCCCTCACCAACCCCGACACCGAAGCCCGGGCCGATTTTTACGCCAAAAGCCTGCGCGGCACCCCGGCCATTTTCTTCAACGGCAAGGCCGTCGCTCCCGGCGGCGGCGGCCGCGACGATGGCGAGGAAAAGTATCAGGAGTACCGCAGCGTCGTCGAGAAAATGCTCACGCGCGAGCCCGGCGGCCGCATCGCTCTTGCCGCCAACCGCAAGGCCGATCTCATCACCATTCAGGCCGATGTGTCCGAGGTCGCGCCGGGGAAAGTGAAATTGCGTTTCGCCCTGGTCGAAGATTGGGCCCGCTACAAAGGCCGCAACGGGCTCACGTTCCATCACCACATCGTGCGCGCCATGCCCGGCGGCCCGGACGGTTTCGCGGTCGACAAGGCGCTGAATAAAACGGTGACCATCGACATCGCCGAACTACGTCTGAAGCTCGGGAAATATTTGGATAACTACGCCAAGACGGAAGAGGAATTTCCCGACGCGCAGCGTCCGATGCGAATGCAAGATCTCCGCGTGGCCGCGTTCTTGCAGAACGACGAAACGGGCGAGGTGCTGCAGGCGATCAGCGTCCCCGTCAAATAACGGCTTTCGGTCAGCCGCTGCCGAACCGGCGATCCGGGGACGGCAGCGGCTGTCTTTAAATCGGCGCCGCAGGTTGTGGAGATTGTGCCGGCGAAGTGATCGACGATTCCCCTCGCGCGAACGGAAATTCGAGGGGAGGAGCGGGGGCGAGGGAGGCCGGCGACCTTGCGAAATCCAATTCGCAGCGGAGCGCTTCAACGATCTACGTCTCGCGAAAATTCGAGTCGGCACATCGGACCTAAAGATCGCCGCGGCGGCGCTCACGTGCGGTTCCCTGTTGCTGACGGCGAATCGCCAAGATTTCGATCAGGTTCCTGGCCTGCGAATTGCGAACTGGCTCGATGAATAACAGGGAGAAAGGCGCATCCGATCGTCGAAGATCAATCTTCGACGGAATCTGAGGCTCCACCGGGAACGGCCTTCGACATGGTCCCTTCAGGCAACACGTTCCAGCAATTCGCTGATCCGCGCGAGATGGTAGTCATCGTGCTCGGCCACGAAGTAGGCGAGGTCGACCACGTTCATCGAGGTTTTGAGGCGCGGATGGATCGCTGTGAACGCCAGGCCGTCCTCACAGAACCCACAGAGACGGCGGATGGATTCGTGCCGGGCGGCGCGGAATTGGGTTAAGAGTTGGGCAAGCGGAGCCGAGTTGTGATTCGCGTCGTGAGTTTGCCGGTTCGTGAGGTCCGCCACGGTGAGCTCGGTTCGGCGCGCGGCGAAGTCGTCAATGCGTTTCTGCCAGAGCGGTTCCATGTCTCCAAGATGGCCGACATTTTCTTGAATCGACCATGAAGCGCCGGGCCGACGAAGCCGCACATCGTCCGCGACTTCCGCCAACCGCTCGACCAGGCGCCCGGGCGTTCCGCGCAATCGCTCGACGATCACCGGCAAGAGATGTCCCGGCAGTCCCGTCGGAAAGCTGCGCTCGAACCACGGAAGTTTCTGGATCATGCGCCCACCTCGCCATGCTGTGCGTCGCTACGTTCGATCTCGTCAGCATATGGCTTGCCGATTTCGCATCGTCCCCGAGTCGCATGAAAATCGGCGCGCGCGTCGATTCGGTCCTTTGCCGTTCCGATTCGAGCCGCTATATTTCTCCCTTAAGGCTCAATGAGGACGGGTCGAGAGGGCAGGAAATGGTCTCCATCGACGACGGGTATGTCGATTCCGCGGCTCCGAATTCCGACGCCGCCAAGAATGGACGCGGACTGGTGATCAAGAACAAGTTCACCAAACTCCACATTTCTCCCGATGAATCGATTCTCTTCGGCGAGTGCCAGGGAAGCGGGAAAGATCCTTATCGCTGTTCGAGCGACTTCCAGCGGCCCGAGCAGCCGACGCACCGGTGCAATTGTCCGAGCCGGCAGTTTCCGTGCAAACATTGCCTCGGCCTCATGTACGCCTACGCGCAGAAGAAGCCGTTCACGACGGCGGACGTTCCGGACGATCTTCAGGCCAAGCGGGACAAGATTGTCGCGCGCGTCGAAAAGAAGGCGGCGGAAGTCGCTGCGCCCAAGCAAGTCAACAAGGGCGCTCTCGCCAAGAAGATTCAGGCCCAGCTCGACGGCATCGGCGTTTTGCAGAAGCTCACCCACGATCTCGTCCGGCTCGGCATCGGCAACATGAACGCCAAGCTCGCCAAAGAAATCGAAGAGCAAGCCAAACAGCTCGGCAACAGCTACCTCCCCGGCGCTCAGGCGGCGCTGCAACAGTACACCAAGCTTTTCGCCGGCGAGGATGGGAAATTCACCGATCGAGCCTCGGCCGCCAAGGAACTGATTTACAGCGAAGGCCTCGATCAACTGGGTCGCCTGCAAACTCTTGCGAAACAAGGCAAGGCGTACTTGCAGCGTCGGCTCGACGATGCCGATCTCAAGCCCGAAACCGACAGCAGCATCGCCGCCTGGCTGGGTCATGCCTGGCAGCTTCGCGAATTGAAAGACGCCGGGTTGGTCGAAAACGATGTCGAACTGGTCCAGCTCGCGTTCAATTCGCACGACGACGTCGCCCGGCAAGAGTTCGTCGATACCGGCGTCTGGATCGCGCTCGGCTCCGGCAAGATTCGGCTCACGCAAACCTTCCGCCCCTACAAGGCCGTCAAATACATCAAGAGCGACGACAGTTTCCTCCAGGTCGCCCAGGTGAAAGAACTGTGCGTCTATCCGGGCGACGTCAACCCGCGCATTCGTTGGGACGGCATGCTGCCGCGGCCGCTCGAACCGCGAGACCTGGAGAAAATCCGCGGCTTCGGTCAGGGCGATTTTCAAGCGGTCATCAAACAAGTCAAAACGACGATCAAAGCGCCGCTCGCGGACAAGCAGCCGATCGTCGCTTTGAACTTCAAGCGGCTCGGCCAGATCGGCGCTGCGTTCGTCGTTGAGGATGCGAAGGGGGAACGGCTCGTGCTGACGGATGTCGGCATGTCGGAAGAACCGCCGAGCTGTCATTTGCTGCCGCTGCTGCCGCCGGCGACGTTCGCGGGCCAAACGTTGATCGCCCGTTTTCGCCACGATCTCGACACGCGCAAACTGCAGATCAAACCGCTCAGCATCGTGACGCCGACGGCGATCGTGCGGCTCACGTTGTAGCGCATTTCGCAGCGGTTTCGCACCCCAAGCATTGTCGAGGATTTCGAAGATGAGCATCGCGGTCCTTACCCAGGTCTATCAGGAAATCCGCCGCATCGCGATCGCCGGCAGCGTGGTCGCGCCGGGGGATTTCCGCCTCAAGAAGCACATCGCTCCGCTGGAGCAAGCCGGGGCCAAGGCGCCGGTCTTCGCGAAGGTCGCCGAAGCGGTCAAGAATGTCGTGGAGAGCACCGAAAAGACCTCGGCCGACGCCGTCCTGGAATTGACGACGCTCGTCAACGCGATCCTTTACACCCAGGGCGAGACAGGTCTGGCGGGCGATTTCCAAGCGATCGCGACGACCGATCTGGGCGCGCCGTCGACGCAGACGAGCGCCCGCATGCTCAAGCCGCTTCTCGAGGCGCTCACGACGACGGGCTCGGGCCGGATGGAGCTAATCCGCGAGGCCCACGACCGCGGTTTGTTTCGCGACATACGGCTCGTCAAGCCCGCCCTCGCCGCCATCGACGATGTCTACGGCGAAATCGCCTCGTTCGTCAGCGGCAAAATCTTGCCGCTTTATGGCAAAGCGATCCTGCCAGAGCTGCGGGCCCAGTTTGATCTCAAAGGGCGTGCGGGCCATCCGCGGCGTTTGAAACTGATGCACGGCCTGGATCCTGAAGGGACGCGGCCGCTCGTCAAAGAGGCGCTGGACAGCGGGTCCAAGGAGGTCAAGGTCGTCGCCATTGAATGTTTAGGGAGTCATGCGGAAGATCTGAATTTCCTTCTGGAGCAAGCGGCCGCCAAGGCGCAGGAAGTGCGTCAAGCCGCGTATTGGGCTCTGGCGGCGATCGACGACGATGCCGCCGTCGCCGTGCTTCAGAAAGCGGCGGCGGGGAAGGACGCCAGCCTTGCGGCCGGGGCGTTGCGCCGGAGTAAACAGGGCAAGGTCATTCAGTTCATCATCGCGGAGGTGGAGAAAACGGTCGCCGGCCTCAAGAAGGTCAAGGACAAGAAAGACGTCAGCGTGCAGATCGCGAAAACGCAAACGCTCGTCTCATGCCTGTTTCGGCATAAGGACAAGGATTCCGAAGCGTTCTTCCTGCGGCTGTTCGCCCAGCGCGATCATCTCGCGGAAATCAAAGGCGCCACAGCGTCGGGCAGCGATCTGAATTCGCACATCGTTTCGATGCTCGCCAGCGGCACCCAGGCGATGCAGAAAACGCTCGTCGACGCGCACGAGCTTCTCTCGCCCGACGATTTGGCGGCATGCGTTCAAGCCGCCCGGCGCGGTCTGCCGGCCGAGCAGGTTTACGCCATCTTCTCGCCCTATCTCACCGCGAAGGTCGACGAGAAAAAGAAACAACGCGACCCCGCCTGGGCGAAGCGCGAAACGGTGTGCGAAGCGATAGGCCTCGAGTATTACTTTCCGCGCTGGCAGGAGGACGGCGACGACGACGAGACCGAAGTCCGCCATCGTTACGAGCGCGAACGTCTCCCCGATCTCGATCCGCGCTGGCTCGATCTGGCGGTGGCGCTCAAGCGCTTTGAACTGCTCAAGACGACCATTCGCCCTGGGCATGCAGGCGCCGAAGCGTTCCTCGCGAGCACGTTCGCGGACACGCTCAAGAAATCGAAGAACCTTTACGAATGCCACGACGTCGTCTCGTGCATGTTTCGCGCCGCTCATCCTGACGCCGTCGAGGCGGTCTTCGCTCTCTTCGACAAACACAAGAAGTTCGACTACATGGGCTACTGGATCGGCGATCTCATTCGGCAGCTTCCCAAGAGCGCCATTCCCCGGTTGGAAGCTCTCGTGCCGAACCTGGGCGAGAACGCAGCCAATCAGATGCTCGAATTCGTTCATCAGCTCCGCGAACGCAAAGACGCCGGCACGTCTTGACACGCGTCTCGAAATCCGACTCCAAACTTCGAGGTCCACTCCGATGGGTAAGAAAAAGAGCGACGGCGAAGCGACCGTGAACGGCTCGACATCCGCGGGCGGCATGCTGCGCGCTCCGGCCGAGATCCTCTATGCGGAGGAGATCGAACATCTGGTGAAAGAGGACAAACACGATCGTCCCGCGGGCTGGAAGATGTCGCCGCGGGCCGTGTTGACGTACATCTGCGGCGGCAAGGCGGGGTCGCTCGCGATTTCGCCGAAATACATCGGCCATCAACGCCTCGTCGAAATCGCGATCTCGACGCTCGTGACCGACCGGGCTTTGCTGCTTTTGGGCGAACCGGGGACGGCGAAATCGTGGCTCTCCGAGCACCTCGCCGCCGCCATCAACGGCGATTCGACCAAAGTCGTTCAAGGCACGGCGGGCACCACGGAAGAGCAGATCCGCTATACGTGGAACTACGCCATGCTCATCGCCCGCGGGCCCAGCCACGACGCGATCATCAAAAGCCCCATCTTTCGCGCCATGGAATCGGGCACGCTGGCCCGGTTCGAAGAGATCACCCGCTGCGCCGCCGAGGTGCAAGACGCGCTCATTTCGCTGCTCTCCGAGAAACGCATCTCCGTGCCCGAATTGACGACGGAGATCCCCGCCGCCAAGGGGTTTTCGATCATCGCCACCGCCAACACCCGCGACCGCGGCGTCAACGACATGTCGGCCGCCCTCAAGCGGCGTTTCAACATGATCGTGCTGCCGACGCCCGCAACGCTCGAAACGGAAGTCGACATTGTCCGCAAGCGCGTGCGCGAGTTGGCGGCCAATCTCGAACTGCGCGCGAGCATCCCGGCCGACGACGCCATCGAGCAAGTCGTCACCATCTTCCGCGAGCTTCGCGCGGGCCAAACGCTCGACGGCAAGAACAAGCTCAAAATTCCTTCCGGCGTGCTCTCGACGGCCGAGGCGATTTCGGTGCTCGCCAACGGCATGGCGCTCGCAGGCAATTTCGGCACGGGCGAAGTCGTCGCTCATGACTTGGCCGCCGGGCTGCAAGGAGCCGTCGTCAAGGACGAGGAGAAAGACAAGATCGTCTGGCAGGAATATCTGTCGAACATTCTCAAGAAGCGCGGAGCGGAATGGCGGGCGCTGTTCACGGCTTGCTCGGAGCACAACTCGTGAAGCCCTGGAACATCCACGTCTTCGGCGTCCGCCATCTCTCTCCCTCGGGAGCCTGGCATCTGCGCCGCTTTCTCGATCGCGTGCGGCCGAAGGTCGTCCTCATCGAGTGCATCGCCGACGCGGAGGAGCTCATTGCCCACATCGTCAAGAAGACGACCAAGCCCCCCATCGCCATTCTCGCCTACACCGATGCGCCGCCAGTGCGTACGCTCGTTTATCCGCTCGCCCGTTACAGCCCCGAATTCCAGGCGATGCTCTGGGCCAAGGAAAACGACGCCCGCGTCGAACTGATCGATCTGCCGGCCGATGTGTTTCTCGGTTTGCAAGACCTCGAAATCGAACGCTTCAACCGACTCGCCAAAAAGGCGGAAGAGGCCGCGAAGGATGCCGCGGATGAGGAAGAGAAAGAGCCGCAGGGAGATTTGCCCCCCGAGGCGCTGACCATTCCCGAACGCGCCCAATCGATTTACGAACAGATCGCGGCCCGGGCGGGAGAGCCGGATTACGACACGTATTGGGAGCGCCGTTTCGAACACAACCTGGCCGAAGACAGCTATCGCCGGGCGTCGTTCGAGCTCGGCCAGGCGCTGCGCGACCGCGAGGATCCGCCGCTCTGGCGTGCGGAGAATCTCGTGCGTGAGGCCTTCATGCGGCGCCGCATCGAGGAAGTGTTGGAGGACGTCAAACCCGAGCAGGTCGTCGCGGTCGTCGGCGCGTTTCACGCCCCGGTTCTGACGGGGGACCATCCCGCCATGACCGACGCCGAGCTCGCCTCGCTGCGGCGCCGATCGAGCAAATTGACGTTGATGCCGTACTCGTATTTCAAACTGTCGACTCAGTCCGGCTACGGCGCGGGCAATCACGCACCGTCGTATTTCGAGCTGCTGTGGGACATGCTGCAATCCGAAGGTCTCCAAGACCTGCCGCTGCATTATCTTTCGCGGGTCGTCCGCCACATGCGCGAAGGGGGGACCCATCGTTCGACCGCGGAAGTCATCGAAGGCGTGCGTCTGGCGCGGACGCTGTCGGCGCTGCACGAAGGCCTCGCCCCGACATTGCGCGACCTGCGCGACGCAGCCGTGACGCTCATCGGCCATGGCGAACTGTCGTCGATCAGCGAGGCGTTGTCGCGCGTCGATGTGGGGACGGCGATCGGCGAGCTGCCGCGCGGGGTCAGCCGCACGTCGATCCAGACCGACTTCGATCGCGAGATGGACCGCTTGAAACTGGAGAAGTTTCGCACGACCGTGAAGCAAGAGTTGGTTCTCGACCTGCGCGAGGATCGACGCGCCAAAACCACCGAGTCGGCGTTTTTGGATCTGCATCGTTCGTCGTTCTTTCATCGGCTCCGCGTCCTGGAAATCGGCTTCGTCAAGCAAGCCGTCAGCGGGCAGCAGTGGACGACGTGGGCCGAGAAATGGCATTTGCAGTGGAGCCCGGAGAACGAGATCGCGCTCGTCGAGGCGGTTCTCCTGGGCGAAACGATCGAACTCGCGGCCAGCTTCAAGTTCAAGACGAACCTCGACACCTGCCAGAGCATCGCCGCAGCCGCGGACATGGTGGTCGACGCCTGTCAGTGCGGCCTCGGTTCCACGATGGACATGGCCCGCAAACGCTTGCAAGAGCTGGCGGCTGTCAGCTCCGATTTGAAGGCCATCGCTCATGCCGCCTTTCAGCTCAGCCAGGCGGTTCGCTACGGGGATGTGCGCAAGTTCGATTCCGCTCCGCTCCTGCCGCTCATGGAGGAATTGTTCGTGCAGGGGGCTCTCGGCTTGCATGCCGCCGCCAATTGCGACGCGGCGACGGCCCAGACGCTGATCCATTCCATCGAAGAGCTCAACCGCGTCAGCCTTGAGCATCACGAACGCGTCGAGGCCGACCTTTGGCTCGAACGCCTCAAAAACCTCGCCGACGCGGACGACCGCAATCCGCTTCTGTCGGGGTATGCCTGCGCCACGCTTCTGGAACGTGGCCTCATTCCCAATGAAGATCTGGCGCGCGAAGTGTCGCGGCGTTTATCGCCCGGCATCGCCGCCGACCTGGGAGCAGGCTGGTTCGAGGGGCTCGCCAAGCGGAACCGTTATTCGCTGCTCGCCCGTCAACCGCTTTGGCAGGAGCTGGGAGCGTACATCCATTCGCTCGACCCGGACCAGTTCAAGCGGGCTCTCGTCTTCTTGCGCCGGGCGTTCGGCAGCTTCAGCCCTCAAGAGAAACGCCACATTTGCGAGAATTTGGCCGAGTACTGGGGCGTTCACGCCGAGGACGCCAGCGAGGCTCTCGAACAGCCTCTCACCGAGAGCGAAGAAAAATCGTTGAGCGACCTCAACGATTTCGATTTCAACGACATCTAAATCCGCCCGAGCGCGCCATGGCCACGTCTCCCAATTTCGACGACGAACAACTCCGCCGCTGGCGCCTGGTCCTCGGCAAGGATTCGCAGGAAGCGCTCGGCGCGTGCGCGGCGGGGGGTTGTTCTCTCTCGAACGACGACGCGGAAATGGACGAGGCCCTCGCCGCGATTTACGACGAAACGGGCGACGACGACGCCACGTCTCGCCAACGTTCGGCCGGCCTGGGGGGTTCGTCGCCGCGGCTGGCGAAGTGGCTCGGCGATATTCGTACGTATTTCAAAGACGATGTCGTCACGGTCATTCAGCAAGACGCCATCGAACGCCGCGGCCTCAAGCAGTTGCTCTTCGAACCCGAAATGCTCCGCAACGTGCAGCCCAACATTCAGCTCGTCGGTACGCTCATGTCGCTGAGCGGCAAAATTCCCGAGCGTACGAAAGAGACCGCGCGCATGGTCGTCGGCGCGGTCGTGGAAGAGATCAAGAAGAAACTCGAACAACGCATTCGTCAGGCCGTGCTCGGCGCTCTCAATCGCAAGGAGCATTCGCCGCTGCCCAACGCGAGCGCCATCGATTGGAAATGGACGATCGGCCGCAATCTTAAAAATTACAACCCCGAGTTGCAAACGATCATTCCCGACCGAGTCTATTTCTATTCGCGGTCGCAGCGGTCCAATAGCTGGACCGTCATCGTCGATATGGATCAGAGCGGTTCGATGGCGGATTCGGTCGTCTATGGCGCCGTGACGGGGTCGATCTTCGCAAGCCTCCCCGCTCTGGATACGCACGTGGTGGCGTTCGATACCGAGGTGGTCGACCTCACCGAAAAGTGCGGCAACGATCCCGTTAACATGCTTTTCGGCGTCCAACTCGGCGGCGGCACCGACATCAATAAGTCCGTCGGCTATTGCGAGCAGTTCATCAAAGAGCCCAAAAGGACGCTCTTCATCCTGATCACCGATCTTTTCGAAGGGGGCAATCAGGCCCAACTCATTCGCCGCATGGGCGACATGGTCGCGTCGGGCGTCCGGGCCATTTGCCTTTTGGCGCTATCCGACAGCGGCATTCCCTCCTACGACGACAACCTGGCGCGGAAGCTGTCGGCGCTCGGCGTCCCCTGTTTCGGCTGCACGCCGAATCATTTGCCCGAGCTCCTGGAAGGCGCGCTGCGGGGCGCCGACCTGAAGACGCTGGCGTCGAAGATCAGCGCCAGCATTCCCAAACC
>JBAXFO010000031.1:0-14211 GCA_037139885.1 Planctomycetota bacterium | reverse complement strand
ATCATGTCGGACAGCCGTGAGACTTCGCGGAAGTAATGGTCGTTCGCCCGCTCGCCCGTGAGTTTGCGGCGAAGGTCTTCGCATAAGACCCAGGTCGCGAGTTTGGCGATTTCGCTTTTGCCGCGGGACCACTGGATCGTCACCAACATCGTGATCGTGTCCTGCACGCGCTGCGAAAGCTCTCCCATGCGGCACTGGCGGTCGGCCAGTTTGAGTTGATGCGTCCGCAGCGCTGCGGAGAGTTCGACGGCATGCTTCTGACACCCATTGAGAGCGAACGCGAGATGGTCCTTGAGAAACGGCGCCAGATCCGTCAACGTCTGACGGTCGCGCGGCAGCACGGACCGGTTGAGCGACCACTTGGCGTATTTCCCCAGTTCATTTCGCAAGCGCCAGAGATGCAGCGGATTGGCGGGATTGAGTCCCGTCATTTGATGTTTGGCGAGAGCTTTGCCGAGCGGTTCGAAGTAGGCCTGGCCGTGAGCTTTGACGAGCGATTTGAAGAAGGCCATGCCGAGCATTTCGCCTTCGCCTTCGTAAATGCACGGGGCGAGATATTCGTGGACGTTGTCGCCGAAGAGATGGCCGTGGAGGAACGAGCGGCCGCCGTGAGTCTTCATGAACAGTTCGACGGCCGCCTCCTTCTGGGCCTCGCTGCCGAAGATTTTCGCAATGATGGCTTCGAGTTCACCCCGATAGCCCTGGTCGATGAGGCTGCTGCCCCACGCCACCAGGGCGTCGCACCCGGCCATGAGGGCGGCCAGGCGAGCGATGCGGCGTTTGACCAGCTCGCGGACATCGATCGGTTGCCCGTAGGTACGCCGATAATGGGCCCAGGGGAGCATGTTCGCGAGAAAGACCCGCAGGTTCGCCGCCGCCCCGGCACAAAGAGCAAGCCGGCCGAGGTTAAGTCCGTGGTACGCGATCGTCAGCCCGTCGCCGACTTTCGGGGTCAACAAATTCTCGCGTGGCACCCGGAAACGATGGAAGATCAAGCCCTTGTTGTGAGCGTTCTTGAGGGCGTACAAACCGTAGTGCACCATCTTGAACTGCTCGGTCTCGGCCTCGGGCAGTTCCGCGATCAAGACGGCAGGCTTCTTATCGATCAGCGCCACCAGGCCGATCAGCCGACCGGGGACGGCGTTGGTGATGAAGAGCTTTTCGCCGGTGACTTCGTAATGATCGCCGACGAGCTCGGCGCGCGTCTTGAGAGCGGTGAGATCCGATCCCGCGCCCGGCTCGGTGAGCGCGAACGCCGACAGCTTACGGCCGCTCGCCAGTTGGGGGAGCAGTCGGGCTTTTTGTTCGGCGTTTCCGAACGTGCGCACCGGATCGACGGCGCCGATGCAACCATGGACCGAGGCCAGCGCCGCCACCAGCGAATCGAGCGTCCCCATCTTCGTCAGAAACTGCCCGAAGCGCACGAACGAGGATCCCGAGCCGCCAAACTTGGGATCGATGAGCAGCCCCCAATAACCCGCCTCCGCGAGTTCGTTGAGGGATTCGACGGAGATCTTGCGTTCGGCGTCGAGCAGCGTGTTCGTTTCACGGCGCCGGCGCACGACGTCGAGGCATCGCTCCATCACGGCGTCGCACGCCTGCGTCTGCGGCGTCGCTGGGGCGGCGCCCGGGGCCGCGAAAAGGTCGAGGGGAGCTTTGCCGTCCCAGATGGCGCGATGGACGGGGCTGCTGCCGGTTTGATATTGTGGAGCGAAGAGAAGTTCGACTTGTTCGTCGGCCTTGTCGACCGCGCCGAGGCGGCTCGCTTCTTCGTCCGATTTGCCTCCGAGCCGAAGCGCCGTTTCCGCGAAGCTCTGCGAAGACTGTGTCATCGTTCAAACTCCGGATGGGTGTTTTCTCATATCTATTGTACGAGACGCCGCCGCTCACCGATTCGATGAATTCCCTGGATTATTGCCATGGCTCGATGCGACGAAGGTTATCTTTGCGACGTGTGCGGAAGGGATGTCGAGGGCGTTCCCGTCTCGGATTTGTATCTGCGTTATGTGCTCGGCGAAGTGGACCCGTTAAAGCTGCCGCAAGCGCGGGAACGCCACATCCGCTGCAATCCCGCGATCGCTCAATACATTGTCGCCCCGGATTTTCCGCCCGTGCTGTGTACGAGCGTTTTCGCGAAGGAGCATCTCGACGTGGAATTCGTGCGGCAAGAAGAAGCACGCATCACGCGCGGCTGGCGCAGACTCCAAGAAATCCCTTATCTAGGAATCACGATCCCGGAATATCCGCTCGAAGACGTACGTGCGGCATGGCGTGCGAAGTGAAAATCGACACGGGCGAGCAAGCCGCCACGGGCGGATCCCCGCGCCACAGTCGCCATGTTGGCGATGAGCTGGCCTAACCGCATGGAGGGCATCATCCGCCGGAGTTCGGCAAGAGATTCGACGAGCTCGTCTTGCACGGAGATGTTTCATGGAAGTTTCTCCAAAACCGTCGGCAGGTGGCCTACGGGTCGAGATCACTTCTTCTTGTTCGACAGCAACCAGGTATACAACTCCGGATTGGCGTACGCGGCATCCCACGAATTGTGGCCCACGCCGGGCATTTCGGTGTAGCGGGGGCTGCCGCCGGCGTCTTTGAGGGCCTTGATCATCTTGCGAGATTGTTCGACGTTCACGGCGGTGTCTTTGTCGCCGTGGAAGTTCCAGCAGGGGATGTCCTTGAACTTCGTGGCGGTATCGGGATTGCCGCCGCCGCAGATGGGGGCGATGGCGGCCCAACGGTCGGGGTAAGCGGCGGCCAGGCTCCATGTGCCGAAGCCGCCCATGGAAAGGCCGGAGAGATACTGGCGTGCGAGGTCGACCTTGTAGGTCTTTTCGACATCGTCGAGAATGGCGAGGGCTCGTTTGCCGTCGTCGCTGTCGGCCTTCCAGGTGCGTTTTTGCGATTGCGGGAAGACGACGAGGAACGGGAACGATTTCTCGTCTTTCTTGATCGCCTTGCCTAGGCCGACGATGGCTTGCTTTTCGCCGTCGGTCCCGGTTTCGCCGGAGCCATGAAGGAACAGGATGATCGGGTAGGCCTTATCGCCCTTGTAATCGTGCGGCACGAAGACGACGTATTTGGCGCCGTCGGAGTGAACTTTCGAGATGAAGCCGGTCTGTGCGGACGCGGCGGACGCGAGCGCCAAGGTCATGGCGAGACTCGCGAAGAAACGTCGGAGAGACATTAGGGAGACCTCATAAGAGTGGTGGATGGTCGCGAGCGGTATGTTCACTTCTGTTTCTGTTCGAGAAGCCAGGTGAAGAATTCGGGGTTGCCGTAGGCCGCATCCCAGGCGTTATGGCCGACGCCGGGCAGTTCGGAATAGCGGGGTGCGCCGCCGGCGTCTTTGAGGGCTTTGATCATGTTGCGCGACAGGTCGACTTTCACGGTGGGGTCGGCGTCGCCGTGGAAGTTCCAGCAGGGGATGTTTTTGAATTTCGTGGCCGTCGTGGGATCGCCGCCGCCGCAAATGGGGGCGATGGCAGCCCAGCGGTCGGGGTGGGCGGCGGCCATGCTCCATGTGCCGAAGCCGCCCATCGACAGACCGGTGAGGTACTGGCGTTTGGGGTCGGTTTTGTAGGCCTTGACGACATCGTCAAAGATGGCGAGGGCGCGTTTGCCGTCTTCGCTGTCCGCTTTCCAGGTCCGTTTCTGCGATTGCGGGAAGACGGCGATGAAGGGAAAGGCCTTCTCGTTTTTCCGGATCGCGTTCCCCAGGCCGTTGCCGGTTTGTTTTTGGCCATCATCGCCGGTGGAACCGGAGCTATGCAAAAAGAGAATGACGGGATAGGCTTTGTCGGCCTTAAAATCGTGGGGGACGAAGACGACGTATTTCGCGCCGTCGGTGTGCGTCTTCGCAAGGAAGCCGGTCTGCGCTTCGATCGCTGAGCCGTGGACCAAAACCAGGGCCAGGCTCATAAGCCAAAATCGTGACGTCATTGCAGGCACCTCGACAAAATGTCCGGAGTCGCGGGGGGACTCATTCTTTGATAACAGGAAGCAGTTCGGTGTGCCAAAGAAAATCGTCTCATATGATAAACGCCAGAGGAAGCGTGCAAATCCCGTGTGAGGCGAAGCGATGGCCGACGGCATCCAACCCAGTGCGCTCGAAAAAGAGCTGAAAGATCTGACCAAAACGTCGATCGACAGCTTCGATGTCAAAGGGGGCGAGGGGACCTCGGAAAAGCTCGTCGACGCCATCGAAATGATCGGCGAGGAACAAGCCGCCGGCTTGAAACCGCCCCCCGAGCACATCACTGCGGGCATGCGTTATCTGCATTGCAGCCGCACGATTCATCAACTGGTCACCGATCGCAATCGCGCGGTTGGCATCTTTTTGGCGGTCGCCTCGCTGCTGGTGACCGCATCGGGGGCTCTTTCGAACGCGCACCCGGCCGGGCCCTTGATCGTGCCCATCGAACTCATTCAGCGCTGGTGTTTGCCGATCACGTTCGCCGTGCTCACCGTGCTCGCTTTGCTGATGGCGTTTCTGCTCATTCGCACGCGCGTCGGCATGATCTACGAAGTGGCCAAGATGAACGCGTTGCTCGGTCTGCCGCTCGGCCGGGTTTCGCATGTGAACCCGCTCAGCATCTTCTTCATCCTTCAGGCGATCATCAGTCTGGCGGGCGGCTTTTCGGCAGGAATCTTCACGATCTTTATGCTCCACTGGAGCAACCCCGAAACGCACTTCGCCGGTTGGTGGGGCGCTCTGGTCGGAGTCATCATTACGGTCGGCCTGATCGTTCTTTATGCCGTGACAGTCAACATCACCACGTCGGACGAGCGGTTGCGGAATATAAAGTAGGAACGCCTCCCTTTGAGATCAGCAACAGCGGAACTCTTCCTATGGCACCCGTAATCTGCGCGGTCATCGGCCGAACCCGGCATCGCATGATGCAGATGGAAATTCAAGAAGCCGCCCGGCGCGGGGCGAAGATGATCGAGTTGCGGCTCGACTATCTCGCCAAAGCCCCGGACTTCAAACGGCTTCTCGACAAGAAGCCCTGCCCCATCGTCGCCACGTTGCGCCGCGTCGAGGATGGCGGCCGCTGGAAAGGCAGCGAAGACGAACGGCTCATGCTGCTGCGCCAGGCCGTGGTCGCGGGGTTCGACTATGTCGATCTGGAAATCGACACGGCCGCCAAGATCCGCCGCTTCGGCAGCGTCAAACGCATCGTCAGTTATCACAATTTCCAAGAGACGCCGGCTGATCTCGAAGAGCGTTACCGGGCCATGTGCGAGATCGACGCCGACATCGTTAAGATCGCCGTCACGCCGCAAAAAACGACCGACAATCTGCGCGTGCTCAACCTTCTCAAAGGCGCCCCGAAGCCCACGGTCGTTCTGTGCATGGGCGAGATCGGGCTGTGTACCCGCATCTTGAATGCACGCCAGGGTTCGCCGTATACGTACGCGTCGTTCAACCCCGAACGCACGATCGCCCCCGGCATGATCCCGTTCAAAGACCTGCGTTCGATTTACAATTACGAGTCGATCAATTCGGAAACGCGCGTCTTCGGCGTGATCGGCGACCCCGTGTCGCATTCGCTGAGCCCGGTCATTCACAACGGAGCGTTCAAAAAGCTCGGCTTGAACGCGGTCTATGTTCCGTTCCGTGTGCCGCGCGGAGAGCTGACGGCGTTTTTGCAAGGCTTTCAAGCGCTCCCCGTCGAAGGCTTGAGCGTCACGATCCCGCACAAGGAACAGGCGGCGAAATTCGCGGCGAAGAACGATCCGAGCGTCGAGAAGATCGGCGCGGCGAACACGCTGGTCTTTAAAGGCAAAAGCTCGACGGCGTACAACTCCGATGTCCCCGCCGCCATCGAATCGCTGACAGCCGCGATCGCCGCCATTCCGGGCGACGATGTCTTTCCGCTGGCGAAACGAACTGTGCTGCTCCTCGGCGCGGGGGGGGTGGCTCGGTCGATCGCGTACGGTCTGGCGGAAGCGGGCTGCCAACTCATCATCACGAACCGCACGAGCGAGCGTGCTCAAAAATTGGCCGCCGACGTCGGCTGCCGTTCGATCGAATGGGGCGCCCGGCATGGAGTCATCTGCGACACGGTCATCAACGGCACCTCGATCGGCATGCATCCCAATGTCGACGAATCGCCCCTGCACAACAGCTTCCTCCGGCCGGGATTGGTGGTCTTCGATACGATCTACACACCAGAAACCACCCTGCTCTTGCGCGACGCTCAAGAACGCGGCTGCCACACGTTGGGCGGCGTCGACATGTTCGTGCGGCAAGCCGGGCTCCAGTTCAAGCTCTTCACGGGTCAAGATCCGCCGCTCGAATTCATGACGGCTCTCGTGCGCCGCGCCCTTTCGCCCGTCAACTACGCCAAAGAAGAGAACGCCTCGGAGAACAGCCAATGACCCGGCCGATCTTCCTGATTGGCTACCGCGGCGTCGGCAAATCCGCGATCGCCCGGGCGCTGTCCGCGCGGCTCGGCGTTCCATGGGTCGACGCCGACGCCCTCCTCGAACAGCGCGCGGGCAAATCAATCCGCGACATCTTCGCCACCGAAGGCGAGGCGAGCTTTCGCGAGTTGGAAGCCGCCACGCTCCGCGAGTTGGCGGACTTCGACGGCGTCGTCGCCACGGGGGGAGGCGTCGTGCTGCGTCCCGAGAATCGCGCGATTCTGAAACGTGGCCAGGTCATTTGGTTAACCGCTCCCGCCGCCGTGATTTGGCGCCGGATGCAAGCCGACACGACCACGTCCGCACGCCGTCCCAACCTCGCGCAAGGAGGCCTCGCCGAAATCGAAACCTTGTTGGCCCAGCGCGAACCGCTGTATCGCGAATGCGCCGCAGCCATCGTCGATTCGACCGTCGATGGCCCCGATCACATCGCTGCAACGATTGTCGAGTCGATGTCCCTCAACCCTGTTCATGGAGTCACATGATGCGACCGCTGTGCTGTCTTGTCGGAATCGCCGCGGCCCTGATCGCCCTGACAAGCGGATTATCCGCCGGCGACGCGAAGAAGAGCCTCGAAGGCGACTGGGACATCGTCTCGATGTCGATGGGGGGGCGCCCGGCTCCCGCGAAAGTGCTCGACGCCGTCTTCATCCGCGCCACGGCGACGACCTTGGTCCCCGCCCTTAAGCTTGAAAATAAAGAAGAGACGACGGGCAAACTCGAATACAAAATCACCGGTCCCAAAGATATCGTTCTCACGCAGCGCTCGAAAATCGTCACGAAGGGGAGCGATGTCGTCCAAGAAAAATTGACGACGAAGCTTGGCATCTTCGAATTCAACGGCGACACGCTCAAATTGAGCTGGTCGGAGCCCGATTTCGCCAAGAAAGACGGCGGCGCCAAGGAAAGCCCTGCCGCTCGCCCCGCGAACTTCGACGGCGGCGACGGCATCTTCAGCGCGGTGTTGAAACGGCGCGCGGGGAAGTAAGCGGCGGCAGGCCCGGCACAGCGACGCGTCCGCCCGCCGCGGATGCTTCGCCGCCCACCACAATCGAAACGCCCCTATGGATATCTTTTACGTCACGGCCGTCTTCATCGTCGGCCTCATGTTCGGCAGTTTTATCAATGTCGTCGTCGCTCGGCTGCCGCTCGATAAGAGTCTGCTCTGGCCGGGCTCGCGCTGCATGGCGTGTTTGCAGCCCATTCGTTGGTACGATAATCTCCCCATCATCGGCTATCTCGTTTTGCGCGGCCGCTGCCGAACCTGCGGGGCGGTCTATTCCGTCCGTTACTTACTCGTCGAGCTCGCGACCGGTCTGTGCCTGGCGGGGTTGTTTTGGCTGGAAGTCGTCGTCAATATTCACGGCTGGCCGGCGCTCGATGGGGGCTACGCTCCGTATCGCATCTACCCGCGGGAATGGTGGATCGGTTTCGCCTATCACGGCATGCTGCTTTGTTTCCTCCTGGCCGCGTCCGTTTGCGATCTGGAGCGGCGCGAGATTCCGCTGAAAATCACCATGGTCGGCACGGTCATCGGACTTTTGGGAGCGACGCTCATGCCCTGGCCCTGGCCGCGGCTCCCCGCTCAGGCGCTCCCCGAACAGGGGCCGAACGCTCCCGGATGGGAATGGATGGATCCGCGGGCCGGTCTGGCGGGCGGCGTTTACGAATGGCCCTTCTGGGGGCCGTTGCCCGATTTCTGCGCGCCCGGCGGCAACTGGCAGACCGGCTTCCTCACTGGCTTTGCGGGACTCATGCTGGGCACGTTTTTCCTGCGCACCATCGGCGGCGTCTTCAGTTATGGCCTGGGACGCGAAGCGCTCGGCCTGGGCGATGCCGACCTCATGATGATGGCGGGGGCGTTTCTCGGCTGGCAACCGATGGTCGCGGGGTTTTTCATCAGCATTGTCCCGGCCTTGATCTTCGGCGCCATCAACGTCGCCGTCCGCCGCGACGCCTCGCTCCCCTTCGGGCCATCGCTTGCCGCGGGCGTGATGACCGCATGCCTCGCCTGGCCCTGGCTCGGCCCCTATTTGCAGCCGATGTTCTTCTTCGGCTCCATCCTCATCGGCCTGGTCGTCGTGATGGTCGTCTTCCTGTTCGTCACCAGTTTCATCCTCGGACGGTTCCGCTCATGAGCACAATCCTGATCGTCGATTACGGCATGGCCAATCTGCGCAGCGTGCAGAAGGCGTTCGAGACCGTCGGGACCGCGGCCGAGATCAGCGGCGATCCCGAACGCATCGCCCGGGCCGACAAAGTGGTGCTCCCCGGCGTCGGCGCCTTTCGCGACGCCATCGCGTGCATCAATAACGCCCATCTCGCCGAACCGCTCCGCGAACATGTCCGCCGCGGCAAGCCGTTCTTCGGCATCTGCCTGGGCATGCAACTCATCTTCACCCGAAGCTTCGAAGAAGGCGTCTACGACGGACTCAATATTCTGGAGGGCGACGTCGTCCGCTTCGCCAACATCCCCGGCTTGAAGGTGCCGCACATGGGGTGGAACCAATTGCGCGTCAAACGCCCTGCCCCGCACCTCGCCGGCTTGCCCGACGCGGCGTCGGTCTATTTCGTGCACTCGTACTACGTAGTCCCGCGCGATCCGGGCGTGATCGCCGCCGAGGCCGACTATCCGACGCCCTTCGCGGCCGCGGTCTGGCAGGATAATGTCTTCGCGTCGCAGTTTCATCCGGAGAAAAGTCAAAAGATCGGCCTGAGCATGCTCGCGAGCTTCGCGGCGATTTGACGGGCTGGCGGCTTTGGTCCCGAGACAGCCTTCGCCATGCTTACTTCGGTGACTCCTCGACAATCGTGCTTCGCGCATCAGGCTACGGAATGACTGGAATTGGGGCGTCACGCGGTGCGAACAATGATTCCTCATCCAACTGAACGAATCTGATGCTGCCATCTTCCTCGTAGTAGACGCGAACCGTATGCCCCAACAGGGAACGACGACCGAGAATGCAGAGTTCGTACGGCACGCTGACGAGTTCGCTGGTTCCGCAGGTCATGATCAACAGCATCCCATAGCCGGGACCAAAGCACCGTGCGGGATACTGTTCCGCGATGATACGCCGCGTGCGATAGTCTTCGAAAGGCTTTCCAATGTCGAAGCCGCTGGCGACGGGCTCTCCCAGTTTGCATCGAACCATTTGCTTGTTTTCAAGGGCATAAAGATCGGTTCCGCAGCGAGCGATCATCAGCGCGCAGCCGCTTGCGAAGGGCGTTCCTGCGATCAAAATGAGGCACAAGAAGCGAATCATTATTTCTCGGTGGCGCTCCATGAAAGTATCGCGCATTCTGATCCACGTGCGGATCGGTTGCCTTTCTCGGGCAAGGCATAAGCGAAAAGCCTCGGACGCGTCAAGGTGAAAGCCAGGAATGAAGTCGATGAAAACTTTAGTCGCAAGCCAGCCGACTGCGCCTTACAATCCTCCTCGGGGGCCTTAGCTCAATTGGTTAGAGCAGGGGACTCATCAAAATGGTGACCCCGGTCCGTAAGGGCCGGTGGAAAAGCGGTCAAAGTCGGGGAAACCTACCCTCGCCACGGCGAGCACGGCAATCCCGAGCCAAGCCCTTCGGGGAAGGTGTAGAGACTTGACGGCCGCCGCCCGACCGGGTCATGCCGAGGGCGATGGGAAAGTCCAGTCCGCCGGGAAATCGGCGGGGAACTGAATCCCTTGGTTCTCGGTTCAAGTCCGAGAGGCCCCAATAAGATTGTTGCCAGAAAAACCCGTTGGGTCGGTTAAGCGTCGCGAAGCCCACCAAAAGGCGCGCATCCTTGGCCCAATTCGAAATCCGACTGGATGCGGCTCTTCCGCCTCTGGATGGGCTTGGCCTGCTGGCTCAGTTTGCCTACCTGCTTGTCCCGCTTCTTTTGGCGGACTGCGACTGCGACTGCGACGCGCGGAACCAGTGTTCGCGGGGGAACGGCATGGGCTCGAAGAGCCAAGTGCGAAATCGTCGCCAAGAGTTTTGCACAAATTTCCGGAGCGTTGTCGGTGTGTGAATGGTTCGCATGGCTGAACTCCCTTGTTTCCTGAGAACAGGGAAAAGCACACTGCGTTCCAAACGACGACCGTTGCTCGAACCGCATTCCTCGAAAGGACTTGCGGCTCACCCTCCACTTCGGCTCATGGCCCCCATCGGGAATGTTGCACGATGCGTCTTGCAAATTGCACGTTCATTGGCTGCAGATGATCACATCGATATTCGGCAATGTTTGAATCAGGCGATCGAGAACCGATTGTCCCAGAAGACGCGCGTACCACGGGCGATTGCTGCGGCCGATGACGAGATGGGTGATGCCGTATTCGTTCGCGAAGGCGGCGATGGTGCTGACGATGTCGCGGCCTTTGAACGTCATCGGGGTGCCGCCGAGTTGTTGGGTGAGCGTGAGCGTGTTGGTGATCTGCCGCTGGGTGGCGGCGTCGATCCGGGCGAGATCTTCGTGCGGGGTTTGAATGTAGACGACGTACCAAAACGCATTCAGCCGATCCGCGAGACGAGCGGCCTTGCGCAGCATGCGATCGGCATGCGGGCTTCGCGAACTGATGCAGACCATGAGCCGCTCCGAACCGCTGCGTGAATTGTCTTCCTTGCGGTCCTGCCGGCGGCGGTCGAGGCGATGGGCGATCTCTTCCAGAGCCATCTCGCGCAAGCGGGTCAAGTTGTCGTCCGTGAAGAAACTTTCGAGCGCGCGTTCGATGCGTTCGGGCGGATAGATTTTGCCGGCCACGAGGCGCTCGCGCAGATCTTCGGCGGAGACGTCGACATTGACGATCTGATCGGCCAGGCCGAGGACGTAATCGGGGATGCGTTCCTTCACCTTGACGCCGGTGGCGCGTTCGACCATGTCGTAAAGACTTTCGAGGTGCTGAATGTTGAGCGTGCTGATGACGTTAATGCCCGCGCGGATCAACTCTTCGACATCTTGATAGCGTTTGCCGTACCGGCTCCCCGGCGCGTTGGTGTGGGCGAGTTCATCGACCAGGCAGACGTTCGGCCGGCGTGCGAGGATAGCGTCCAAATCCATTTCTTCGAGCACGACGCCGCGGTACTCGACTTTCCGGCGGGGAACCTGTTCCAGGCCGTCGACGAGGGCGAGCGTTTCGGCCCGGCCATGCGTCTCAACGACGCCGATGACGACATCGACGCCGCTGCGTTTCAGGCGCTGGCCTTCCTGAAGCATCTTGTACGTTTTGCCGACGCCGGCGGCGAAGCCGAGATAGATCTTCAGCCGGCCCGATTGCTGCTGGCGAATGAGCGTCAGGAAATGTTCGGGGGATGCTTTCGCGTCGGAGTTCATGAGTGGGCCTCCTTTGTCGCGGCCGGGAGGGCGATGCGAAAGGTCGTTCCCGCGCCGAGGACGCTTTCGCAGGCGATGGTTCCTCCATGGGCGAGGACGATTTCTTTGACGATCGCCAGTCCCAGGCCCGTGCCGCTTGCGGGACTTTGGCCGGGCACGCGAAAGAACTTCTCGAACACATGCGGCAACGCCTCGGCCGGGATGCCGCGGCCCGTATCGGCGACCGACCGCACGATCGTCTCCCCGTGTCCCTTCTCGGCGCGTAGAGTCACTCGGCCTCCGCGGTCGGTGTGGTTGAGAGCGTTGTCGAGCAGATTATTGAGAGCGGTTTGAAAGCGTGTCCCATCGGCGGCGATGGCGGGAAGTCCGGGCTCCGCGTCGACGACGATTTCGACGCCATGATCGTGTGCCCGGGCTTGAATCGTGTCGGCGGCCGTTTGCAAGAGGAGTCGGGGGGCTTCCAGCGCGAAGTCCAACTGCCTCCGGCCTTGTTCGAAATGAGCCAGATTCAGCAAACTATCGACCATGCGCAGCAGGCGTTCGCAATTCTCGCGGGCGTCGAGCAGCAGTTCCATCTGCTTGGGGTTAAGCGGACCGATCATCTCTTCGAGCAGAAGATGGACGACGAGGCGGATGCCGGTGAGCGGCGTCTTGAGTTCATGGCTCACGGTGGCGACGAGGTTGCTTTTCATTTCGTCGAGAATCTGCATGCCCGTGACATCTTGCAAAAGCACGGCGGCTCCGAGTAAGGCGCCCTCGGTATCGCGAATCGTCAAGATCCGCGGCAGCACGGCGCGATCGCTGTCATTCGCCCCGACATGCAAGATGTGATCGAAACCTTCGGGGAGATAATTCTTGAGGCCAAGCAAGGCGTCGGCGAGCGGTTGCTGAAGCGTCGCGGGAGGCGTCCAGATTCCTGAAGTCCCGCTCCCTTCCACGCGCGGCGAAACGCCCAGCAGCGAGCGTGCGGCAGGATTGGCGAGTTCGACGTTCCCCTCCGCGTCGAGAACGAGAATCGCGTCGGGGAACGAATCGATGGTCGCCTGGCTGGTGCGCTGGGCGCGGAGCAATTTGCTGATCTGCGATTGGCGAAATTCACGCAGGTGGCGAGCCATGGTGTTGAACGCCTGCGAAAGTTCCCCGAGTGCGTCCCCCGACGACGCAGGCAGCACCTGATCGAGATTCCCCGTCGCGATCTCGCGGGCGGCCCGACGCAAGTCGCGAATCGGCTCGAGCAAGGTTCGCAACATGTGCCGAGCGAGAAGGCCAGCCAGGATCGCGGCCAGAATCAAACCGCCGCCGAACCACAGGACCGACCGGGCCGCGGTGCGTTGGGCGTTGGCGCTCGCCTCTTCCATGTTGTTTTGATTGAGCCGTTGAATCTCGACCGAAGTCTGTTTGATGCGATCGAACGTTTGCAACAGATTGCTGGTGTCCTTGTCGTCGCCGAAATAGACGCGTTTCATCGTGGCCGGGTCGTTCAAGCTAAAGAATGCGTCCCCTTCCCGGCGATAGCGGGCGCTCAGGGTCAGCAGCCGCTCGACGAGTTCTTCCTCGCCGGGCAGCGTGATGTTGTATTGTTCGCTTTTGAGATTTTTCTCGAAGGCGGGCCAATTGGCGTCGTAAAGCTTTTTCCCTTTATGCGGTCGGTCGGCGATGGCGATCAGGAACGAGGAATCGATCCGCTCGACGGCTTCATGAAGCTGTTCCATGTAGAGAACGCTGTTGTAGTTTTCCTTCAGAATGACGCCGATGTGGCCGCCGAGTTGCAAGAGCAGGAACATGCCGCCGCCGCCGACGACGGCGAGCAAAATCCACAGCGCGGCCAGGGTGATGAGGATTCGAGAGCGAAGACTGCGCGCCATGCGAGAAGCCTCGGGTCTGGTGAGGGCCTGGGAAGTCGTCGATCAAATGCCGTAGCGTTTGCGTTTGCGGTAGAGTGTGCTCGGGTCGATGCCCAGAACGGCGGCGGCTTCGTCGAGCGTTGGCTTGCCGGCTAACACGCGGCGGATGTGTTCGCCTTCGAGTTGTTCGAGCGTGACATCGTGCCCGACTTCAATCGCGCCGCCGGGGAGCGCCGCTCCAATCTGCGACGGCAAATCGGCCAGGCCGACTAACGGACCCGACGACAGAATGACGCCGCGCTCGATTGCGTTCCGCAGTTCGCGGACGTTTCCCGGCCACGAATGGCGCAAGAGCGCCGCACGCGCCTCTTCGGTGAAGCCGGTCAGCGGCTTGCCGGCATGGCGGGCGAAGAATTGCAGCAAGTGATCGGCGAGCGGACCCAGATCGCGATGCCGCTCGCGAAGAGCCGGCAAGACGACCTCGATCACGTTCAGCCGGTACAGCAGATCTTCGCGGAACCGCCCGGCGGCGACATCGGCTTGCAAGTTGTGATTCGTGGCGGTCAAAATGCGGACATCGCAAGCGCGCGTCCTCGTATCGCCGACGCGTTCGTAGCGTTTCTCTTGCAG
>JBAXFO010000030.1:0-14219 GCA_037139885.1 Planctomycetota bacterium | reverse complement strand
GCGGCGCGGTTGGTCGGCTTTCGCGGCGCTCGTCGGTTCGATGTCGGTGTATTGGATGCTGGTTTCGCCGACGCGAATGAGATCGCCGGGCTGAAGGATGTGTTTGGCCGTGCGTTGGCCGTTGACGAACGTGCCGCTGCCGCTTTCGAAATCGGCGAGGACGTGTTTGCCGTCTTCGACGTAAACCTGGCAATGAACCCGCGAGACATGCGAATCGATGAGGGCGGTTCCGGTCGCCCGGCTCCGGCCGATCAAGAACGTCTCGGATTCGAGCGGGAAGACGCGGCCTTCGTCGGGCCCCGCGAGAATGATCAATGTCTTGCCCATATACCTGCCCCGGCAGCCGCGTGAAAGTTCGCCATCTTCGTACCGTTCGTTTTCCGATTGTCGTTCCGACCTGTCAAGGGGCCGCAGCGATTGCGCAATCGGCATTCGCAGGGTTCCGCGGGCGACGATTTCGGTTGAAAACCCTCAAGTTTCCAGCTCGCCCCGGATTCGCGAGCCTTCCTCAACCCTCCGACCTTCCGCAGCCGATAGTAAATGCGAACGGTTCGATGCACCCCTTCTCCACCCGCACGGAGCCCCCGTCATGGATCGGCACAACTCTCCGGACACGCGCGACGCCCTTCGCGTCCAAGTGGCGGCCATCGTCGCTCAACAGGCGGAGGTCACCGAGCAAGAAATCCGCCTCGACGACGCCCGCGCGCATTTCGTCGCCGAGCAGCGCGGCCTGATCGCCGATGTCGAATCGCTGCTGTTGCATATTCTCACTCAGGAAGAACACCTGGAACGCGTGCAGACGGATGTGCGTTCGCGGGAAACGTTCGTCGCCCGGCTCGAGAACGCCTGTTCCCGGCTCGTCCGAGAGCTCGATATCGTGCAACATACGCTGAGCCGGGAAGCGAGCGAGCCGATGCCGCGGATGCGGGCGGCGTGACCCCTCGGGGAATCGGTCATGACAAACAAGATCGCACTCGTCACGGGCGCCGGCTCCGGCATCGGCAAAGCTGTCGCGCTCGCCTTGTTGCGGGAAGGGTACAGCGTCGTCTTCGCCGGCCGACGCCTGCAACCGCTCCAACAAGCGATCGCCGAAGCCGCCGCGCCGAAGGACAAGTCCTTGGCCGTGCCCGCCGATGTCGGCGACCCGGCTTCCGTGCAAGCTCTCTTCACGCAGGCGCAGGCGACGTTTGGCCGCCTCGATCTCCTCTTCAACAACGCCGGCCAATCGGCCCCGGCCATCCCGATGGAAGAAATCACCTACGATCAATGGCTGGCCGTGCTCAATGTGAATCTCACCGGCGCCTTTCTTTGCACCCAGCAAGCGATCAAGATCATGAAGGCCCAAACGCCGCAAGGGGGCCGCATCATCAACAACGGCTCGATTTCCGCCACGGCGCCGCGTCCTTTTTCGGCGCCCTACACCGCCACGAAGCACGCCATCACCGGCCTCACCAAGTCGACGTCGCTGGATGGCCGCACGCACAACATCGCCTGCGGCCAAATCGACATCGGCAACGCCGCCACCCCCATGACGGAAAAAATGACGCAAGGCGTGCTCCAAGCCAACGGCTCGACGATGATCGAACCGCGCATGGACGTCGCCCATGTCGCCAACGCCGTCGTCTACATGGCCAGCCTGCCGCTCGACGCCAATGTGCCGTTCATGACCGTCATGGCGACAAAAATGCCGCTTGTGGGCCGCGGGTGAGCGCGGAACGGGTCAGGGGTCTCAACTCTTGGGTCGACGGCCGAATTCGCGCTTGTCGCCGTTGGACGAGACGAGGACAATGGGTGTTGGTCCTTGTGCTCAATCGGAGACCGTATGGCTCGCGCCGCTTCGGGGGCTCCGGCCTCCGCCCGTCTGACATCGCTCGATGCGTATCGCGGTTTTATCATGGTCGCCATGGCTTCGGGCGGGCTGGGCCTGAAAGCCGTGGCCCAGCGCAACAGCAACTGGGCGGGCATCGCCGATCAATTCGATCATCGCGCCTGGGAAGGGTGCGTCTTCTGGGATCTCATTCAGCCGGCGTTCATGTTCATTGTCGGCGTCGCCATGGTGATGTCGTATGCCGCACGCTCCGGGCAGGGGCAGTCGTGGCCCCGGCAATGCCTGCATGCCGTCAAGCGGGCGGCGCTGCTGTGTCTGCTCGGCATGTTTCTCGACTGGTATAGCTCCGGCCGGCTCTCCGTGCAATTCATACGCGTGCTTCAGCAGATCGCCATCGCCTATTTGATCGCGTTTGCGGTGTTGCCCCTGGGGCCAAGGGTGCAGGCGGTGACGGCTTTCTTGCTCCTGGTCGGGCATTCGGCGGCTTACATCACTTACGGCAACATCAACGGCATCGACCCCTGGCAGCCCAACGGCAACTTCGGCCAACGTCTCGATCTTTTATTGCACCTGGAGCTGAGCCCCGGCAAGTACGTCACCTTCAACGCCATCTCTTCCGCGGCAACGATCCTCTTCGGCGTCCTCGTCGGCGAACTGCTCCGCGGCCCCGGCTCGCATGCGAAGAAGCTCGGAGTGATGACCATGGTCGGCGGGCTGGGCTTGCTGGTCGGTTTCGCTCTGTCCGGCGGCGATGAACGCATCGTGGCGTTTCGCACGGCCGTGCCGATGATCAAGAAGCTCTGGACCGCCTCATTCGCCATTTTCGCGGCCGGGTGGACCTGCTGGATGCTCGCGTTTTTTTATGCCGTCATGGAAGGGCTGGCGTTGAAAATGTGGGCGTTTCCGTTCATCGTGGTCGGCATGAATTCGATCGCGATGTACGTGTTTTCGCAAGTCTTTCAGGGCAACGCGCGGACCGTCGCCAATTTGGTCGTGCCGCCGAATACGACGGATGCCGCCATCCTCGCGCGGACAAGGCTCTGCGATCTCATTCCCGTGATCGATTTTTCGAACTGGAGCATCCACTGGGGCGTCGATCTGTCGACGTGGTATCTGACGCCGTTCGTCGAGAGTTTGCTCATTTTGTCGATTCTGTGGTTGGCGTGCTTTTGGCTGTATCGGCGGCAGATCTTCTTCAAACTTTGACCGGGGCGCCCCTGGGTGCGCCGGAAAAGCCGGTTCTCGAACCGCGATTCATTAAAAATCGCGGAAACGGCTTACGACTCGGGGATCGTCCTTGGTCGATCTTCGAGGATGGGGTAGAATGGCGTTCATCTCAAGGAGCGTGCCCATGCGAGCATTGATCGGCGCCGTCGCGATCATCGGCAGCCTTTTCCTCGTTCACGAAGGGCGCTCGCAATTCCGCTCTCCCGGCAGCACGCCGGCGAGCCCGATGGGCGGGGCCGGCTCCAAGGGAAGTATGTTCGGCCCCCCGCGCGACGCAAGCACGATGTTCGACTACCTTGCCCGCGGCCGACCGTATTTCCTCATCTCCGAAACGCGCAGCTTCCGCGATCCGCTCACGGTCTTCGCCAAGGAAAAAGGCATCACCAACGAACAGATCACGCGCGAACAATTCACCGCGTTTTACGCCAAGATGGATCAATACAAATCGGCTGGCGGCGGCGCACGTCCCATGGGAGGCCCCTTCGGCGGTCCGCCCGCCTCCGCTCCCGGCGCTGTGGCCGTGACCGCCCCCGCAGCCCCCGGAATGCCGGCAGGAAGCGGGCAGAATCCCCTCGAAGCCATCGGTCAATGGGCCGAAGCCGACTTCCGCCGCCGCGATCAAAACGGCGACAACAGATTGTCCCCCGACGAAATGTCCGAAATGCTTCGCACCCAACTCGACCGCTGGGACGCCGACCACGACGGCCTGATCAACGTCGACGAATACAAGGTCTACTATTCGGCCCGGCTGCAAATGCGCGACGGCGCCCCCGCCGCCACGCCCTCGAACCCGCTTACGGTTCTGATCGAAGAAGACTACGACCGTCGGCCGGACGTGCTTCGCGTCGGCAAACTTCCCAAGGAAATGCCCAAGTGGTTCGCCGAGTACGACACCGATCAGGACGGCCAGGTCGCCTTGCACGAATGGTTCAAGGCGGGCAAGGAGATCGATGAATTCAAAGAATGGGATCGCAACGACGACGCCCTCATCACAGCCGAAGAAGTCCTCTACAAGATGAAGTCGGCGACCAAGTTGGCCGGATCCACGGGCGGCGCTCCCCCCGCGCGGCCCTTCGGCGGCGCGGAAATGGGAGGTCGCCCCGACAGCGGCAGCCGCCTCGAAGGGGGCAATCGGCCCGAAGGCGGTGGACGCAGCGAAGGCGGTCGCCCCGGCGGCTTTGGCGGCGGTTTCTTCAAAAAGAAGGGATAACCCCGTCCCGCATTTGCCCCTCACGGACTCTGATCGGCGCCGCGTTCCCCTTTCGCCTCGTCTATAATGATGTTGTCGCCAACACACCGCTCCCGGTTGGGCGGTGTTTTCTTTTTCCAGGATGCCAATCGATGTCATTGCCGCGCACGCTCGGGGATCTTCGCGCCTTAGGTTATAAAGTCGTGCCCATCAAGGACGAGATGCGGCGCAATCTCCTCCGCAAACTGAAGTCCGGCCAACCGCTGTTCGACGGCATCATCGGCTACGAAGAAACCGTCCTCCCGCAAATTCAAAACGCCATCCTCTCCAAGCACGACATGCTCTTCCTCGGCCTGCGCGGCCAGGCCAAGACCCGCATGCTGCGGCAACTCGTGCATCTGCTCGACGACGCCATTCCGATCATCGCCGGCAGCGAAGTGAACGACAATCCCCTCGCCCCGCTCAGCAAATATGGCCGCGACTTGATCGCCAAACTCGGCGACGAAACCCCCATCGATTGGCTCGGCCGCGACCAACGTTACCACGAAAAGCTCGCCACCCCCGACGTCACCATCGCGGACCTCATCGGCGAGATCGACATGATCAAACATGCCGAAGGGCGCTATCTTTCGAGCGAATTGACCATGCACTTCGGCTTGATCCCGCGCAGCAATCGCGGCATCTTCAGCATGAACGAGCTCCCCGATCTCGCCGCCAAGATCCAGGTGGGGCTCTTCAACGTGCTCGAAGAACGCGACATCCAAATTCGCGGCTATCCGGTGCGTCTCGATCTCGATCTGTGCCTGGTCTTCAGCGCCAACCCGGAAGACTACACCAACCGTGGCCGTATCGTGACGCCGCTCAAGGACCGCATCGGCAGCGTGATCCGCACGCATTATCCCCTGACGCGCGAAGAAGGCATCGCCATCACCGACGCCAACGCGTGGGCCGAGCGCGACGCCGTGACGATTCTCACGCCGAAATTCATCAAGGAGATTCTCGAAGAGATGGCCCGCCTGGCGCGGACCAGCCCGGCCGTCAACCAGGCCTCGGGCGTCAGCGTGCGCATGTCGATCGCCAATTTCGAAAACGCTCTCAGCAACGCCGAACGCCGCGGCGTGCTGACGAACGAGACGCATGTCGTACCGCGGGTGAGCGATCTCTTCGCGATCGCCCCCAGCACGCGCGGCAAAATTGAACTCAACCTCACCGAAGACGATGGCCAGGAAGACCGCGTTATTCTCAAGTTGCTCGGCGAGGCTCTGAAGAACGTGTTCGATTCGCACTTCGAAGTGAAGCAGTTGCGGCCGCTCGTGGAATGGTTCGAAGGGGGCAAATCGATCGTCGTCGGCGACCGGGTGCCGTCGGCGGACTATGCGAGGAGACTCGCGGAGATTCCGGGGCTCAAGAAAGAAGTGACCGCGTTTCTCGCCAAGCCCGACAACGCCCCGCTCGCCCAAACCGCCGGCGACGCCCTCGCTGCCAGCGTTGTCGAGTTTATCTTGGAAGGGTTGCACGTTCAGAATCGCCTGAACAAAGCGCAGCGCGACGGCGAAACCGTGTTCAAGCGCTGAGTTTGCTGAGCCGCCGGCGCGCCCGCGGCTCTCCCAAACCGCCCCGCCTTACACGGCCGAGATGCCGATTGCTCGGAATTCCCGTCAACGCTATAATCGCCCCGCGAATGCGTCTCGAAAACGATTTCGGACGCCCTTGCCCGGAACAAGGATGTTCACTTATGGCTGCCATCGCGTCGTCGGCCGTCGCGCCGGTTCGTTCGGAAGCGCCGTCGCTGCTGCGCGACTTTCCTCTGCAAGACCCGACCAACGGTCTCTTCGGCTTGAACGAAGCGACCATCGAACGCTGGTGCCGTTGGTTCATTTTGCTGGGCGTCGCGGCTCGATGCGTTCGCTATTTCATGCGTTTTCCCCTCTGGGAAGACGAATGCTTCGTCTGCTACAACTACCTCGACCGCGACTTCCTCGGCCTCACTCAGAAGCTCGATTTTCCGCCCCAGGTGGCCCCGACCTTGTATCTGTGGAGCCAGCTCGCCCTGGTGCGCACGCTCGGCTTCAGCGAATGGACGCTGCGCCTCACGGCCTTCCTCGCCAGCATCGCCGCGGTTTGGCTGTTCGCCCGTCTCGCAAGGCAGTTTCTTGCCGGGGCGCCCCGGCTGTTCGCCGTGGGCGTCTTCTCCGTGTCGTACGTCGGCATCCGCTATAGCGCCGAAGCGAAGCCCTACGGCCTCGATCTCTTCATCGCCTTGCTGATGATCACGCTCACGGTGAACTGGTTGCAAAGCCAGAGCCGCCGTGACCTTCTGATTCTGCTCGGCGCCCTCCCGTTCATGATGGGGTTCTCGTTTCCGGCGGCGTTCGTGGGGGGCGGGCTCGTGCTCTTCGTCGCGGCCCTGCTCGTGCGCCGTGGCACGCCCAAGCTCTGGCTCGGGCTCTCAGCCTTCACGACGGTCTTGGTTCTCAGCTTCGGCGCCGTGTACGCCATGAGCATTCGCGAAAAAATGGCCACCGACCTCACCGGCATGCAAGGCTTCTGGAATCAAACCTTTCCGCCCATCGACCGCCCCTGGCTGCTGCCGCTCTGGCTGATCAAGACCCACGCCAGCGACCTCACCGCATATCCGGCGGGGGGGCCGACATTCACCAGCTCGTTGTCGTTCCTCGTCTGGATCGTCGCCCTCGTCGCCCTGATCCAGCGACGACAGCGCGCCTTTTTAACGTTCGCCCTGGCGCCCCTCGCGCTCACGTTCGTCGCCGCCGCGTTGCAAAAATACCCGTACGGAGGCCATTTTAAGCTGAACCTGTATTTGGCTCCGTCCATGTGTCTCGTGCTCGGCTATGGGCTTGCCCTCGTGGCCACGTTCTTCGCAAGGAAATACGCCCCTCTCCGCGTGGCTAAAACCATCGCGGTCGGCCTCGCGGCGGTCGCGCTCATTACGGTCGCTCGCGATCTGTTGTCCCCGTACAAGTCGCTCGGCGACCATCAATATCGCGCCTTCGCGCAGTGGTATTGGCCCGAACAGGAACTGACGGCCGAGGTCGCCTGTTGCAAACGCGATCTGCATCTCGACGTGAATCCCGAAACCTACCAGCAACTGAACTTCGCCGCGGTCTATCTGTGCAATCAGGCCATCTACTCACCCCGCCAACGCAGCCGGCAACCCCTGGCCTGGGACCGCGTCAGCGCCGAGCGACCGCTCGTCTGCGTCCTTTACCGCGACCCCTGGCTCCCGTTCGACGAAGCGAAACTCCAGACATGGCTCGACAAAATGTCGCAAACCTATCATCTCGACAATCGCGCCCGCCTGCCGCACTACCGCAAAGACCACACCGGCCGGCATCTCGTCAGCGCCGCCTATTTGGATGTGTTCCGATTTACGCCACAGACGTCGTCGGTGGCCGCGCGATAAGATCGTGTAGAGAGATTTGAAGTCGTTCGCGGCTCTCCGCAGGAGAGCGCTGACAGTACGCCACTTCTGCGAATGAGTCCTGTCAGCGCTCTCGAGCGGAAGGGCCGCGAGCAGGCGCAAACTAAGGCGTTCTGGATTGCCATTGCGAAGGATCGCGTGACGTGTGGAACACTGCAACGATGGCGATTTCGTTCGCGAATTCTTGAAAAATCACGACGTACGGATAAACGCGGACGCGTGCTTTTCGAAGTTCACCATGCACTTTCGAGAACATTCGAGGACGGTCGTAAATTTGTTTCAGCGTCTGGCGAAGTTTGGCGACGAAATCCTCTCCCAAGGAAATTCGCTTGGCCGCATACCAATCGACGGCACGGTCGTATTCCTCGCGAGCCTCCGGCAGAAATCGGAGATGGCGGTTCATTTTCGGATTCGGGCCAACGCTTCCGCCTCGACCACTTCCCAGGAGACTGCAGTGGCTGGATTCGCCGAAAACGTCGCTAGACGCCGATCGAGTTCCTCCCTTTGGCCGTCGCTCAATGCCTCGTCGGGATGTTCGGCGTCCAAGCTCTCGTAAATCTCTTGAATCAATTCGAGGCGTTCGTCCGGGCTCAAGCGATCGATGCCGAGTGTTTTCATACGGGCGGTCATTGCAGAACCCTCCAATTCCTTCCCTTTTCGACAATCACTGTCGAAAAATCGCTTCGACATCGATCGACCATCCCGGCAACGCTGAGTTTGCGTGGGCGTGTTGCCCGATTGCAAAGAGGATCGGCCGCTCGGGCGAATGCGCTTCATAGGAGCGAATCACGTTCGCGATGGGATCGACATCCCAAACGACTTTTGTCCCCGCTTCGAAATAATCGGCACGCTTGGCGGCGATGGCGCTTTCCGCGGCAGGGCCGTAGTTGTTCTCGCTGCGGACTTCGGCCGCGAACGCGGGCGGACCCTCGAGGAACCCCATGTCGTTTTCCGGAGGCGAACCCAGAAAGACCGATGCGTCCGGCGAAAAGGACTCGCGCCCGGAAGCGAGTTCAGGAACTGCGTAGCCGATGTTATCGGAATAGGCTTCGCCGATCTGGTTCGCCTCGCAAAAATCATCGAGGCTTCGTGCGATGCGAAATGCGATTCGGTTCGGACGACGTCCGGTCGACATCAAGCGGACGATCCTTCCGCCGATGAGTTCGGCCTTTCCTTCGGTCGTCATGAGATCGGCAAGAGTCGCCTTGGGAGTTGCGAGGGTTGACACAGCGAACTCCTCTTGATGTCTCAGGGGCGAGGTCGACGCCGACTGAGCGAATTGGTCCGACGACTGAATTATCCCGGAAAGAACGCCCTTGTCAAGAAATGGCGCCTCCAAGGAACGGACCGTCGCCAGAAACCCCAGCGACGGCCGCCGTCGTCGAACCTAACTGCACCCGCTCGTCGCCCCGCACGAATCGCATTTGCAGCACGCCCCGCTGCGCACGAGCGTGAGCGCCCCGCATTCCGTGCAGGGGTCCCCTTCATACCCCTTGAGGCGAGCCAGGCGAACTTGCTCAGCCTGGGTCGAGGCGGGGGCGACCGGAGCCAGAGTGACGCCGTTCTTGAACGCCGGGTTGTGCGGCGAGCTATGGTGGCCGTTGCCGTTCGTGCCGTTGGCATGACCGTTGCCGTTGAGGTCGCTCAGGGGTTTCAGATGGCCCGTGCGCGGCGGCGGGGCGAACGGCTTGGCTTGCGTCGGCTTTGGATCGTAAAACCGTTCTTCGACGACTTCTTCCGAATCGAATTCGGGTTCGTCGTCCTCGCGATGCAAGGCGTCGGCGCGGAGATCTTCCGGAGCGACATGGGCCAGATCGGTGCGGCCCAGATACGTAATGGCGAGTTCGCGGAAGATGTAGTCGATGATCGATGTCGTCATCTTCAAATGCGGGTTGCCGGTCACCATGCCGTTGGGTTCGAAACGCGTGAAGATGAAGGCGTCGACGAACTCGTCCAGCGGCACGCCATGTTGCAGGCCCAGCGAGATGGCGATCGCGAAGCAGTTCGTCATGCTGCGGAAGGCGGCGCCTTCCTTGTGCATGTCGATGAAGATTTCGCCCAGCGCGCCGTCTTCATATTCGCCGGTGCGCAGATAAATCTTGTGATTGCCGATGCGGGCCTTTTGCGTGTACCCCGCCCGGCGATCCGGGAGTCGGCGCCGTTTCGCAATGTAACGATGCACGATCTTCTCGGCGATCTTGACCGCTTCCGTCGGCGGATCTTCGCTGACGATCACGTCCGCCGAATCGGCCACGGTGTTGAGCGGCTGGCTCAGCTTCGACCCATCGCGATAGAGAGCGTTGGCCTTGAGCATCAGCTGCCAGCTCAGACGATAGGCCGCCTTCACGTCTTCAATGCATGCCGAGTGCGGCATGTTGATCGTCTTGCTGATGGCCCCGGAAATGAACGGTTGCGACGCGGCCATCATGCGAATGTGCGCCTCGGCCGAAAGATAGCGCTGGCCGCGTTTGCCGCACTTGTTCGCGCAATCGAAAACCGCGTAATGCTCCTCTTTCAGATGAGGCGCTCCTTCGATGGTCATCGAGCCGCAGACATGATCGTTCGCTTCGGCGATCTGCTCGGGCGTGAAACCGAGCGACGTCAAGAGACTGAAGCCCGGAGCGGTTAACTGATCCTGCGTGAAGCCGATCGACTTCAGCGCTTCATCGCTGATCGTCCAGCGATTGAACACGAAGCCGATATCGAACGCGCCGCCGAGTTGGTCTTCGATCTTTTTGAGGATCTCGTCGGTGAAGCCTTTCACCTTGAGCGTCGGAACGTTGACGTGCGGGGCGCCCACGAGCGAGCCCGAGCCTCGGCAATAGCGGACGATCTCTTCAACCTGATCCTTCTCGTAACCCAGCCGTTCGAGGGCGACCGGCACCGAGGAATTGATGATCTTGAAGTAGCCGCCGCCGGCCAACTTCTTGAACTTGACCAACGCGAAATCGGGCTCGACGCCCGTTGTGTCGCAGTCCATGACCAGAGCGATGGTGCCGGTCGGGGCGATGCAGGTCACCTGGGCGTTGCGGAAGCCGTGCTTCTCGCCGAGTTGCAACATCAGATCGCTTTCCTTGCGAGCGGCCTGAACGAGATAATCGGGCGTCGACGTATCGTCGAGGCCGACGGGCTTGATCGACAGCCCTTCATATTGCTCGTGCGGCGCGTTGTACGCGGCCCGGCGATGATTGCGGATGACGCGCAACATGTGCTCGCGATTCGCCTCATAGCGGGCGAACGGCCCTTTCTCGGCCGCGATCTCCGCCGACATCGCGTACGAAGCGGCGTGCATCAAAGCCGTCACCGCGCCGCACTGGGCCCGCCCTTCGACCGAGTCGTAAGGAATGCCCTGCACCATGAGCAGCGTCCCCATGTTCGCGTAGCCCAGGCCGAGCGTGCGATAGTCGAACGACTTCTGCGCGACCACTTCGCTGGGAAACTGAGCCATGTACACGGAGACTTCGAGAATCAACGTCCACAGCCGCGTCGCATGGCGATAGCTGTCGACGTCGAAGCGTTGACTCTTGAAATCGTAAAACTTGATGAGGTTGAGCGACGCGAGATTGCAAGCGGTGTCGTCGAGGAACATGTATTCGGAGCAATTGTGGACGACAATCCCGTTCGCCACGAAATGATGGGTGGTCGGCTCTGTGAGATCGTAAACCGGCTCTTCGCCGACAAACTCGAGGCTGATAACCGCATCGTGCATCCGGTCGGTGTAGGCGGAGACTTCGCGGTTGAGTTTCGCAAGCTGATCCGCTTTCGGGCTCGAAGCCAGGAAACCGATCTCGCGTTCGAACAGCAATCGCGAGTTGCGACTCAGGCGGAGACTATGGATCTGTTCAACGGGATATTCACGCAGGCCGCCTTTGCCGTCCGGCAGTTTGGAAACCAACTGGGACGCCACGCGACGATTGCGGTAAATCTTCGACTTGATGCCGAAGGACAAAAGCATCGTCTGAACTTGGCGAAGCAGCGGCAGCGAAGTTCCATCCAGTGCGACGTATTGCGATTTCGAGCCGTAATTGGCGACGGTGCCATCGGCGGTGAATAGCCCTCGCAGCACGGCAGCGATCGATGTTTGATCCAGTTGAAACGCAGCAGCCGTAAAGCGTTTCTCTTTGCTCCCTTGGTTGAGAATTGCGAACTTCTTCAATTCGTCGACGACGCATCGCGACGACGTGCCAACTCGGAGCGTCGTTTGCGGTTGGCGCACACTCGTTTCGCGCGACCCGCGCCGATCGGCCGCAAACTCGACCTTATACGAATGCAGGCTTTCCTGAATGTGTGATGCGATCGCATGCTCTTCGGGCGAAAGCGTGATGAGCGCCGTCTCTTGTTCGCCCATGAGGCAACCGTCGCCGACCATCAGCCCCAAAAACTCACTCAGCCGATTGTCGAGCGAATCTCGTCCAAAAGGCGGCCTTGCCAAAATCACGTAATCGTCCTTCGTTAATTCCGAAGCGGGCACATCTCCTCGGTTGGCCGTCAATACACAATGATCGGCCGTAAGCTTTAATTCATAGCCCGAGGACGTGCGCAACTGAAATACGGGTTTGGTCCCGGTCTGAAAGGCGGGTTCGATTTCATGAATCCGGCCATCTGAACCCAAAACGGAGATCGGATGATCCAGTAGCTCATCGATCCGAATTTGCCCTTCGGCCGTGGCCACGAGCGTATCGCCAGTCACGCACGGATTGCTCGCATTGATCCGGCCATCGACGGGGCAGGTGTGCCATTCGTTGACGGTGGTGTCGTATTGCACGCCCGGGTCGGCGCAGCTCCAGGCCGCGTTGGCGATCTGATCCCAGAGATCGCGCGACTTCAGCGTTTTGCGTGGCTTCGCGGGCCGGCCTTCCTTGCGGGCGCGTTCCTTCTCGGTGCGCCAATAGAGATTCCACGGGCCATCGTCTTCGACGGCGTCCATGAACGTGTTCGTGATGCGGATGGAGTTGTTGCTGTTCTGCCCCGAGACGGTTTGATACGCCTTCGAGTTCCAGTCGGTGTCGTATTCTTCCACCTGCACCGAGGTCACGCCCTGCTTGGCGAGCTGCAACATCCGCTCGACATAGTTGGCCGCGACAAGATCGCTCTGGGCTTCGATGATGGCCCGCCGCAGGCTTTTGTTCTTCTTCTTGTCGTACTTTTCGTCGACGGCTTCCCAGCTGTGGATCGCCTTCAAGATCGCGTTGAGATGGCGGTTGAGCAGCTTCGAACCCAAGACGAGGGCGGCCACCTTCTGCTCTTCGACAACCTTCCAGTTGATGAAGTCGACGATGTCGGGATGATCGAGATCGAGCACGACCATCTTGGCGGCGCGGCGCGTGGTGCCGCCCGATTTGATCGCCCCGGCAGCCCGGTCGCCGATCTTGAGGAACGACATGAGCCCGCTCGATTTGCCGCCGCCGGAAAGGGGCTCGCCTTCGCCGCGCAGGTTGGAAAAATTCGAGCCGGTGCCGGAGCCATATTTGAAGATGCGGGCTTCGCGGACCCAGAGGTCCATGATGCCCCCTTCATTGACGAGATCGTCGTTGATCGACTGAATGAAGCAAGCATGCGGAGCCGGGCGTTCGTAGGCGCTGGTGGCGCGCGTCATTTCGCCGTTGTTGGGATCGACGAAGAAATGTCCTTGCGGAGGTCCTTCGATGCCGTAGGCCCAGTTCAAACCGGTGTTGAACCATTGCGGGCTGTTCGGCGCGGCCATTTGCATGGCCAGCATGTAACACGTCTCGTCAAAGAACGACAGGGCCTCGGCTTCGGAGGAAAAGTAGCCCCCCTTCCAGCCCCAATAGGTCCAGCAACCGGCCAGCCGGCGAAAGACCTGCCGCGAATCGGTCTCGGCGGTCGAGTGCGAGTTGGCGGCCGGCTTGCTCCGTTGCAGCCAGTTGGGCACGCCCATCTCGCCCACCTTCGTGCTCACGACCGGCACCCCCGCCTTGCGGAAGTACTTCTGCGCGAGGATATCCGTCGCCACCTGCGACCACGTATCGGGCACCATCACGTCTTTCATCTCGAAGACGACGGTCCCATCGGGGTTCACGATTCGCGACGCCCGCGGCGTAAATTGAATGGCGGCGAACGGATCTTGACCGGCAACGGTGAAGCGGCGAGCGATATGCATAGAGGGACCTATCCTTCATGAACATTTGATTCCCTGTTCATCCTAACACCAATTCGGAGCGTTGTCATCCACAACGTCCTCCCGATTGGCAGATCTCAGGGGTCCTGGTTCGTTCCGCACCAATCATACTGAGGCGGAAGAGTGGGTAAAGATTAATGGACCCGGATTTCGGGCGCCACAAACCGATGAAATCCGCCACGTTAGGCTTCGAAATATTGACACCCCAGTGTCAATCGTGCGCCGCCGCGTGAATCCCGCGAAACGCGGAAGAAGACACGATGAAAATTCCTTCGAATCGCTGCGATTTTGCGCCGTCACGCCGGGAAATCGACATCTCGAATCGTCCCATTTTTGGGGTGTGTCCGCAGCTGGCGGAAGGCTGCGGGAGCCCTCATTTCGGCCCGGCGGTCAG
>JBAXFO010000029.1:0-14397 GCA_037139885.1 Planctomycetota bacterium | reverse complement strand
CTCCTTCCCGCTTCAGGCGCTCGCGGCAAAGTGATGACTTTGCATTTCCGATTCACACCATGTCACATCTGTCTCGCTTTCAACAGGCGCCTCGCGACGGAAGTCACTAATCGTGGTGGACGTCTGACCGTGTTTGGGACTGCTTCTCAGGAGCGGCAGGTTGAAACGGAATACTTCGTGGTGGCCCACTGCAAGGAGCCAATTCTCGGCAACCATAGTGCAATCGCTGGCTTGAATCGGAATGACGAGGATGCTGAAGTCGATCGTGCCGTTGCGGTTTCCTTCGCGAAATGTGCGGGCGAGGTCAGGGACGAGGTAGAGCGCTTTGCTGGTCAGCAAATAGACGTCTTCGTTGGCGACAAGTACGCGGTATAGCGATCCGGCAATTGTTTTGAATTTGAGACGACGACACTTTTGCGTCGATTTGATATCGTCGAAAAAGAGAAGCGATCCGTCCTTTGATGCGGCAAGCGCTGCGCGCGGAAGGCGTGCGGTCGCCAAGGAGGCGATATCGACGATGTCAAGTCCGTCGACTGCCATTGTCCTTAAAGTCAATCGCGAAGTTGGTTCTCCAAATGTCGCACAGGCGAGGCCTCCCCGTCGTGCTGCAAATGCGAGTACATCGGCCCCCTCCGCATCCGTGAATGCGGCAACTGCATAAAGATTCATTTCATCGCCATTTGTCGGGCCGAGAACGGCGGGTTCAGTGAGCGGGTTATCGATGTCGATCCGCAAAAAGCCGCCGCGGCCAAGAGGCAAGACAAAATGTCCGTTTGGAGTCACGTTGACCCCGAACGCACCGATGTCCATAACAAGCGATGGAGATGCCGGACCTTCGTTGCACCACGGGCCTGTCACGCGTATCTCTTGGCGAGACGTTGCTACGAGGAAATTTCGCGACCAAGCGAGACCGTTGATCGATTGCGCAGATGGGCCGGCTTTCAGGCCGAACCGCAACACGCCGTCAACATCAGTGCATGCGATCTCACCATTTTCCGCGCCGAAGCAAAAACCGCCGTGAAATCGATCAGGAGCCGCGCAGGCAACAGCCCAATCGGGACGGAACGGAATCCTCCATAGAACTCCCATTGGATCGTTCGGGAAGTACACCTGATTCACGCGTGCTTCCCTCCCAAAAGGCGTCGACGTTGCAGTAAAGTTATGAGTCCCGCTTCAATCATTCGATCGAAAACCACGATGTCCGGCCGAGCCTGTTGTTTCCGTCGGTTCTTTGGGCCTTCGTCACTCAACGCCCATTTTGGATATCCGTGCCAGGGATCCTCAAGATTAACGCCCGGTTGGAACTCGGCAACTTGCTCCTCCCAGACGCCGAGTTCCCGGAGGCCGCCTTCGCTGTCGGGGAGGATGCCGTAGAGCCAACCGCGGTCGTCGTGAAACTGGCCTTCGTCGGCAGCGTCGAAGATCGAAAACTCAGTGTCGTTTCCGATCTCAGACAACCATGTTGCAGCTGCGGGGTTGGCGCCATGATGCTTGGCGGCGAACAGATATCGGCGCTGGTTCCTCTGAGTCCGACGGCTGTGCTCGACGTCTTGGATCGCCGACATAATGGGTCCCTGACAGATGGCTTGGATCCATTCGCGAATTATACAGCAGAACGCCGACTCGTGCGATGGCGAATTGATGCCGGAGCAACGGATCCATGATCGCGTCTCGGCTTGGACATAAGAGAAGCTTCCCCGGGGGAACCGATCACTTCGCTCGGCTTTTGACGTAGACGCTTCGTCGTGCGCCAGTCTCTATTTGGGCCGCTTTTCGTAAACTCTATTCGGATTTCGTCGATCGTGCGATTGATTCCAATTCCAATTGACGCTATGCCTAAATGAGCATAAAATGGAAGGGTTGAAGCCGGTAAATTGGGTCGCATCGTCGCTCGACGACCTGCGTCACTTGCCCGACGATGTCCAGGACGCCTTTGGCTACGCACTGCAACTCGCCCAACAGGGCGACAAGCACGCTGCCGCGAAACCTCTCAAAGGCTTCGGCGGCGCCGGGGTCTTGGAGATCGTCGAAAGCTACGACGGAAACGCGTATCGAGCGGTCTATACCGTCAAGTTTGCGAAGGCGATCTATGTTCTGCACGTCTTCCAGAAGAAGTCAAAAAAAGGAATCGCCACGCCGCCCGCTGAAATCGAACGGATCCGCAAACGCTTCAAGGTCGCCGAAGAGCATTATGCCGAGCGCCACGAGAAGAAGTCATGACTAAGGAAAAAGAAGTCACCGCCGGCTCGGGCAACGTCTTCGAAGACTTGGGCTACGCCAACCCTCAAGAACATCAAACAAAGGCCCGACTCGTTAGCCAGATCGCCGCCCTGATCGCCGAGCGAAAATTGACGCAATCTCAAGCCGCCGAACTCTTCGGCATTGATCAACCGAAAGTCTCGGCCCTGCTGCATGGCCGTTTCCGGGGGTTTTCCGTTTACCGCATCATGGCGTTCCTGACCGCCCTTGGCCGAGATGTCGAAATCGTTTCCAAGGCCGCACGCGGGGCGAAGTCGAACTCGAATTTCGGCGAGATTGTGGTTCGGTGATGCCGGCCCAGCGGATGCTGTTCGAAGCTCTATGGCTCAAATTCTACCCTTGTTGTTGCGTGGAGCATGGGGACGAGATACAATGTACAAAAGTATTTGCAATACAGCCTAGTGCTTCAGGCATTCCGATAGTTTTCGATTAACCAGCAAGGTGGCGATCATGATAAGAACAATCGAATCTCAAGTGGTTGCAAGTACTGCGGTCGATTCGCACGGTGAACAACTAACTCTGAAGGATATCGAGAGCTTGTTCGGTGATTCTCCAAAAACGATGCCCCTTCATCAGCATCACGACTTCAGTTTGCCCGTTTGCGGCGAATTGACAAATTTCCGAATCGTTACTGATCCTGAAGACTCGAAGAATTATTTGCTCGTTTGCGACGCGATTTTTGATGATGAGAAGCTCGAAACCCCGGCCCGTGGATTCAGTTGGTCAGCGACGTGTGACGCTATGTCCAAAATTGCTGATCCAGAGTTCTTGATTTATTTGCCGTTTCCGCATTATAACGACGACATCTTAATTGACTCGTTGACTCAATCAGAACTCTCCCCTGCCGTTGGCAAATGGCTAAAGAAAGGGGTCGAAACTTGGCTTGTCGCGATCGTTGTCATCAGTATTCGGCCGTTTTGGGAGACGGTGTATAAAGAGTTTCTCGAATCGCGGGTAAAGCAGTTTCTGAACTCTATACGAAATCGATGGCCAAAAGATGTCGCTGTCAATTTGGCCTGCGAGGTGCCTACAACGTCGTATATGCCTCGCCCGAGAGCAATTCTAGTTCTTCCGAAGAAGGCCGGTGTCGACGGACTAACGTCTGCGGTCGAAGGGGTGGAGGTCGCTCGAAAATTCATTGAGGAAGATTTTGTTCTTTCCGCTCGGCCAGTCGCGACAATAAAGCTCATTTACGATGAAGCCAATGCAAGATACAAAGTTATCGGCGTCGATTACCGCGATGGGAGCCATTCGCAACCGACAGGACAGTCGTCGCAATCCTCTTAAAGTAAGAAGCGGGCATGGTAAGAATCCCATGCCCCCTCGCCTCACTCCCAAATCTCCGTAATATTTCCACTCCCCACCGTCTTGCCGCCTTCCCGAATCGCGAAATGGCTCCCGATGTCGAGGGCCACCGGTTTATCCAGGCTGACGGCGACGGCGGCGTTGTCGCCCGGCATCACCATGTCGATTCCGGCTGGCAGCTTCACTTCGCCGGTGACGTTCGTGGTGCTAATGAAGTACTGCGGCTTGTAACCGTCGAAGAACGGCGTGTGCCGACCGCCTTCGTCATTGCTCAAGACGTAGACCGAACCTTTGAACTTCAGCCGGGGCCGAATCGTGCGAGGGGCGCCTGGCCGCGCTGGATTTGCCGTGGTTGAATTGGCCCATGGCGTCGCCGTTGGCGCGAATCGACTTCATCAAGTGAACTCTCCGATCGCAGCGGGCAAGTTCGACCGAAAATCTTTTTTTCGAGTTGGCGAGTCTGTTCGGCGTCATTTGGATAGGCCATGTCGCCGCTGCCGCGGATCGCCTGCGAGCGCGGCACGCCTTCCAAGAGGAAATCCCCCTCGCGATTCGGTCCGTGGACGTCGCCTAAATCAATCGGCGGGCAAACCGCGGGCTGCTTAAGACCCGCGGAAGACGTAACATATCGCTACCCCGCGTCTCCTCCTCGAAGGGAAATGGCTGTATGTCGGTTCTTCGCCACTGGCATCCGGTGTTGCTGTCCAGCGATTTGCGTCAAGCACCTGTCGGCGTGCAGGTGGCGGGGCGACCGCTCGTCGTTTGGCGAACCGGGACGGGCGGGTTGGGCGCTCTGGAAGATCATTGCCCGCATCGTCGCATGACGCTCAGCATGGGCCGAGTCGTCGGCGACAAACTCTTGTGCCTTTATCACGGCTGGACGTTCGACTGCAAAGGCGCCGGCGAAAGCCCCGCCACGCCGAAGCTCTATGCCTGTGCGAAAGCGTTCGACGCCATCGAACGCCACGGGGCGATCTGGGTCAAGGACGCCGCCGCGACGCCGACCTTTCCGCCCTTCGAGGTCGAGGGCTATTACAACGTCTGCAACCTGCGTCATCGCGTGAAGGCGCCGCTCGAATTGGTCGTCGACAACTTTTGCGAGATCGAGCACACGCCCACGACGCACGCCTTCTTCGGCTATCCGCTCGAGCGCATGCACGAGGTCGAAGTCGAATTTCTGCCGACCGACGCCACCGTCCGCGTCGTCAATCGGGGGCCGCGCAAGAATTTCTCGAACGTCCTCCGCGTCATGCTCGGCATCGGGCCCAATTATCAATTCATGGATGACTGGACGACCCACTTCTCGCCCGTCTACTCCATCTACGATCACTGGTGGCAGTGCCCCACGACGGGCAAGGAAAACATGGTGCGCTGGCGGCTGTACATCTTTTTCATCCCCGTGAGCGACCAAGAAACGCAGCTCTTTACGTTCGCCTACACCAAGTCCAAATATCCCGGCAAGGCCGGCGGCATGCGGATCTTCAAGTGGCTGATGCGGCGTAAGCTCGATCACGAGATCAAGCTCGACGTCCGCATCCTCGAAGGCCTGGCCGACAAGAACCCCAACATCGACGGCATGAAACTCAGCCGTTTCGACAAAGTCTTGGGGCTCAATCGCGAACGGATCGATCGCATTTATCGCGGCCGCGGTTAAAGCCGCGCGGTCCGCTCGGACCGAGGAACGATGGTTGACATCCCATCTTAAGCAGTTCGCCAAGTTCGGGTTTTCCGCCGACGGCCGAATTTGTTATGCTTGGGCAATCTCGGCGGACGTCCGCGACCAGGAAGGCGCTTCACGAAGGATTCGTTTATGGCGACGTTGGTTCAAGCGGTGCGGTTGGCCCTCCATTACGGCGAGACCCATCTGGGCGTCACCGATATCTTCGGCGAGGATGTCGGCCCGCCGCTGGGAGGCGTCTTCACCGCCACTCAGGGCCTGGAAAAAGCCTGGAACTCGCCGCTCGACGAACGCGGCATCATCGGCGCGGCCATGGGCATCGCTTACGCCGGCGGCAGGCCTGTCTGCGAAATTCAGTTCTGCGATTACGGCTTCAACACCATCGATCTTCTCAAAGTGGCCGGCAACCAACGTTGGGCGAGCGCCGGGCAGTATGACATGCCCATCGTCGTCATGACGCCGACCGGTTCGGGCATTCGCGGCAGCCTTTATCATTCGCACAGTTTCGAAAGCTGGGCCAGTCGTCTGCCGGGATGGAAAGTGGTGATGCCGGCCACGCCGCTCGACGCGTATGGTCTGATGCTCGCCGCCATTTTGGACCCGAATCCGGTGCTGGTGTTATTGCCCAAGGCGCTGCTGCGCGTTCGCGGCGAAGCCCTCATTCCCGGCGAACCGGAAAACCAGGAACTGCTGAAAGAAATGATCGACGCCCCCGTCGGCGAGCGTTCGCAATGGAAGCCGCGTTGGCCTGAAGTGAAAGAGTATATTGTCCCCATTGGGGTGGCGACGCTTGCGCGCAAAGGCGATGCGGCCACGATCGTGAGCTACGGTCGCACGCTGCCCCTGTGCGTGCAAGCGGCCGACGAACTCCGTGGCGAAAACGGCACCGCCGTCGACGTGATCGACCTGCGCAGCATTTTCCCTTATGACTGGAACGCCATCGGCAGCAGCGTCCGCAAAACGGGTCGGCTCCTCCTGGTCAATGAAGACACCGAGGTGACCAACTTCGGCGAACATCTTCTGCGCCGCGCCATCGACGAACTCTTTTACGATTTCAAGGTTCGGCCGCGAGTTCTGGCCGGCAGACACTTGCCGGGAATCGGGCTGAATCAGGTTTACGAACACAACAGCGTGCCGCAATTCGCCGACATCAAGTCGGCCATTCAGGAACTCGTCGCAGAAGCCGCGTAAGCGGTTCCCACCCCGCGACCTGGCGTCGCCGACTGCCGGGCCGCTCCCCATGGAGCGGCGCCGTCGCTTACCACACCAGGCCGATGCCGAAGTCGAGACCTTCGAACGAACGGAACTGGCTTTTCACATAGGACGGACGAGCCGAGCCGATGTTGAAGTCGACCGGATTCGGCGAGGCGACGGTATTGAACAGGCCGATGTAGTTGTAGCCCAGGCGAATCGTGATCGCTTCGTAGATGTACCACTGGAAGCCGATCCGGGTATCGAAGCCGGGAGCCAGAGTGAACATATTACGGGCGTAGGTATACGAGATGCTACGGTCTTCGAGTTGGTAGCGAGCCCGGCCCTTGACAAAGTCGACGTACAGGCCGAGGTTCAAGTCGGCGAACAGCGAGAACGTGCCGACCGGCGTATCGCCGAGACGGAATTCGTTGCCGCAGCCGACGACGAGACCGTACAAGCGGTTCGAGACGACGTTGTTATAATCGCCGATCGTATTGCCGCCCGCATTGCCGACGGCGAAGCCCGCGCTGTCGACGGCCGGCAGCGTAATGTTGCCGTTGGCGTCGATGGTTGCGGTGGGCAGGCCGACGTCGACCGTGCGCCATTTGAACCGTTCCCACATGACGATGCCGCGGGGTCCGAAGACGCCGTAGCTGCGATAGTTATCGGTTTGCATGACCGGAATGCGGCCCAGCAAATCGACCATATCGAAGCGCTGCACGAACGAGATCTGCGAGACCGAGGCGGCGTTCCAGATGCCCCAGGTCGCCCCCGCGTTGGCGTTCGGCGCGGAGACGTTGTAGGCGTTGCCCGCGAACTGCGGAGGCACGTTGTAGACCGGCGAAAACAGGAACGTGTTTTCGAGCGAGGCGCCGTTCTGATAGTTGGGCGCGATGATCGACGCGGCCGCGCTGGAGCGGACATCGGCGAGATGCCACCAACTCGCTTGCAGGGCCAGACCGTTTTCGAAACGGTAGCCCAAGGTGAGGTTAAAGCCTGGCTCCCAACTTTGGGCGCCGGCGACTTGATTGGCGTCGAGAGCGACGGAGTTGTTGCCGACGAAAGTGCCGGCGACCCCCGTGATCGAGCCATCGACGTCGACGAATCCTCGAAACACCAGAGGCTGACTTTTGGTCAGATTCCGCTGCTTCATGTAGAGGAATTCCATGGCGGTGTACCAGCCCCCGTCCTCATATCGCGGATGGCTCAAAGGCCCCACGAATGGGCGAGGGATGACCTCGCTCTGAGCGGAAGCGCCGGCGGGCCAAGCCAACAAGGGCAGGGCCGCCATGACCGCAACGAGTAAATATTTGAAAAACCGAGTGCGCATAACCCGCATCTCCTACACGACGCCGTCGTCGTCCCCCGTTGATCGTCTGAGCAAACCTCCCCCGAGGTCCGCTCCAAAATTACCGCCCCGCGAACGATCTTCTGGAGAATGGGTGCGGGCTTATAACCCGACGTTCAGGGGAGTCAAGACCAGAAACGCGCTTATCACGCGTTTTCGAGAAACGAGTTTTCGGCGTGGGATTGGGCTGCATCGGCAACCTGGCGAACGACCGAGATGGCGAACTGCGGAATTTGTACGTGAGTCTCGCCCCAAATTTGAGGGGCGAAAGGGATCGAGGACGAGAGGGGGAGAAACAAACGAGTCAAAAATCAGGCTCGGGCAGTTGCCACGGGTCGCGGCGCTCTTTCCACCGGCACACCATTCGCTGGTTGAATCCCCTTGGTCACACTTTCCAAGGAGCAAAACCATGTCGAAGAAACACAAAGGCGGCCCGGCGCCCGTGCCCAAAGGGAACCAATCTCATGCTGGGCCGGGGGTTCCGGTGAAAGAAGATCCGACGCCGCAACCGCACGGTGCCCCTGCCTCCGAGCAGGATCCCAAGCGTCGTCTTGGGAACTTCCAGACCGCCGGCGAGCACTCGATTGAGCAACCGGACGGCAAACAGGGTGCGAATCATTAACGAATCGACATCGCGAGACCCATGGTCCAATCGGTGCTGTGGGTATCGAGATCTCCGCAGGGACGCATCAGAAATCCTTGCTGCCGAGCGGAAGTCGGAACGGGATTCAAGACTTTGGAGATCACTCAACACTGACGATCTCGTGCCCGGCTCGAGTGCCGAGGGCTTTCCAAGTGTCAATGGCGACGCCGTTCGAGACGAAGCGGATGGCGCCGTCGCCGAAAAGGACGTTGACGCCGCCGGTATGTCGGCTGCGTGCGGCGCGCCAGGCCGGATTGCTGTGCTTGACGCAGTCCATCGTCGCGCTGTTCGGTGGCAAGACGTTGTTGTATAGACCGCAGTTGTACGCGCCGTCCGCCCATAGGTTGCCGCGGTTGGTGGTCAGCGTGGTCTGCGCGTCACACGCGGCCTCGGACAGGATCGTCGTCACCGTCTTGTAATGGAGCTTGACGTCGCCGCCGTCGGCCGGGCTGTCGCCGCCGGAGCCGAGAGTGCTTTCGGAAAACGCGACGGTGTTGGTGAGACCGTCGCGTACGTCTTTGATGCGGATGCGCGAGTTCTGGTAGAACATGCCGTTGCCGACTGCGGCGTCGCCGTCGATGTTGCTGCCGACGCAGGCGACGTAGTTGCCCGGCGCGCGGCCCGGGACGACGATCGTCGCGAGGTCGGACGGGCACAGGAAGAGCGGAATCACGATCGACAATGGCTCGCGATTCTGCGGAAACGGGATCGTTTCTCTCTGAATCGCGCCGCCGCCATAGAGGGGGACGGTCATGTCGAGCGCCTTGGCGATGCTGTCCTGTTCGAGGTGCGGCGCGATCTGCGCCAAGCACGACCAACGAAAATGCCCTGCGGGATTGGTCGGGTCCAGAGCCCACGTCTTGCGGAAGTGCGACGGCGGAAAGGCGCCATAGCTTGAATGATAGTTGTGCAGCGCCAGGCCGATCTGCTTGAGATTGTTCTGGCACTGAAGGCGCGACGCCGACGCCCGCACGGATTGCACCGCAGGCACAAGTAGGCCGATAAGGATGGCGATGATGGCGATAACGACCAACAATTCGATCAGAGTGAAGCCGTGCCGGCGATTCATCGCAAATCTCCGCAAAAGACATCTTGGCGTAATACGAATGTTGCGATTGTAATACGAGCGATCGTAAGGTCAAGAAAAATCGGATCCATTCCGTTGGCGTCCTAGAATTCGACCTAACGACTTTTCGGCGCGAGTCTCTCGTTGCCCGTGGCTCACCACAGTCATATGATTCTTGAAAAGGTAATATCGCACGGCTCCCCAGGAATTTTTCGTATGCACCGCTCGCTCGCCCGCATTGTGGCCATCGTGGCAGGCTCGTTCGTCGCGGCTTCTGCCAACACGGCCGTCCACGCCCACGACATCAAAGTTTTTGCAAACAGGTTTCACCTCGCCGAGGGACAGACCAAGGCGACCGTCTATTTGTGTTGGGGGCACCTGATGCCGGTGGACGACTTGATCGACGGCAAAACGATCGAGCGCTACGAACTCGTGACCGGCTCCGGATCGGTCACGGCGCTCAAGACCGACGACCGTTCCCTCCAGGCGCATGCCGTGCAGTTGACTCCCGGCATCAACCAAATTGCCGTCAGTCGCAAGGTGTCTGTCATCAGCTACGTCCTCGACGCGGAGGGAAACAAGCAACTCAAGCGGCTGCCGAAATCCGCGATCAAAGAAGGGAAGGTCGAATCGTCGCAGCGAAGCGTGATGTGCGGCAAGGCCTTAGTGACGAGCGGCCCCGACGCGGCACAAGCCGTCAAAGCGCTCGGGCAGAGGATCGAGATCATGCCGATCGAAGCGCCGGGCCGGTGGCGCGCCGGCGAGGCGTTGCGCTACCAAGTTTTGCTTGATGGCCAACCACTTGCGAACGCGAAAGTTGACGCGCTGCGAGTTTCGATTCCCGCGACGGAAGGGGAAACGATCTCCGCCGAGACCGACGCCAAGGGCATTGCGACGCTCAAGCTCGGCAGAGCCGGCGTCTGGGCGCTCAAGGCCAACTCGCGCGAGCCTGCCGCGGGCACGGCCCTTCAAGACTACGATTTCACTTCATACACCGCGACGCTGACGTTCGAGGTTCGTCCGTAACAACGCCAAGGGGGGAACTTGATGATTCGTCGCGGCGGCGCAGTTCTAGAATAAGTTCTGACATGCGATTCCCTCGGTTCAACCGCCGCAAAGTTGGTCCGAGTCCATATTATCCTTCTTTCGCGGTGGTTCATCGGTCCGCCGGCGCCGGCGACGAACTTCGGTTTCATCGACCGACGCCATCCTTAACGCGCAGCGTATTTCCGGCCCGCCTCCCGCAAGCGGACGCCTTGCTGGCAACGGCAGCACATACCCGCACGGCAACCGTGCGGGCGTTTGGAAAAAACCCGTGCTGGCGTCGTACGTCTCGATCTCGAATGTTTCGCCCAGTTCGACGTGCAAAAGGGGCTCGTCGCGCCAGTCAAACGCGTACTTCTTCGCAAGGTCTCGGGAAATGCGCTGCATGGCGGCCTTTGCAAATTTCGCGGTGCATGGGGAGAGGGTCGTCGTTGGATTGTGCGCACAATTTTTGCGATGGCCGCAAACGCGCGTCAACTGCTCATGTGAGTTCGCCAAGGCGGCGTTCGAGAAAGCGGCGCACGGGTTCTTGGCGAGCGAGTTCGAGAGCCCGCGTGTACGACTTGCGCGCCTCGGCGGGGCGGTCGAGCCGGCGGCAGAGATCGGCGCGAGCGGCATGGGCGAGGTGATAATCGAGCAATTCACCGCGGGCGAGGATGGCGTCGACGCGTTCGAGTCCGGCTTGCGGTCCGTCGCGCATGGCCACCGCCACGGCGAAATTCAATTCGACAATCGGCGACGGGGCGGCCCGGACAAGCACCTGATAGCAGGCGACGATCTGCGCCCAATCGGTCGCGTTTCCGGCCGCCGCCGCTCCATGGACCGCGGCAATGGCGCCTTGAATGGTGTAAACGCCGACTTGTCCTGAGGCGATGGCCCGCTCGACCAACGCGGTGCCCTCCATGACTTGATCGCGATTCCAAAGCGAACGATCCTGGTCTTCGAGCAGAATCAAATCGCCGCTCGCCGACGCCCGGGCGGTCCGACGCGATTCTTGCAAAAGCATCAACCCCGTGAGGCCCATCACTTCCGGATCGGGATGAAGCTCCAGCAAGAGTCGACTGAGCCGTAGAGCCTCGGCTGAGAGTTGAGGCCGGGTGAGGTCTTCGCCGAACGAGGCGGAATATCCCTCGTTGAAGACGAGGTAGATGACGGCGAGAACGGATTCGAGCCGATCGGGAAGATCGGCGCGGGAAGGAACCTGATAGGGGATGCCGGCATCGCGGATTTTCGCTTTGCCGCGGACGATGCGTTGGGCGATGGTGGCCGGGGCGGTGAGAAAGGCGGACGCGATTTCGTCGGTGGTCAGGCCGCAGACTTCGCGGAGCGTCAGGGCGACCTGGGCGTCGGGGGCCAAGGCGGGGTGGCAGCAGGTGAAGATCAGCCGCAGGCGGTCGTCGTCGACGCCGTCGTCGTCGAAGGTCGGGGGAACGGAGGCGTCGTCGGCTCGGCGTGGGAGGTCGGGCAGCGAGGCGTCAAACCGAACCTGACGCCGCAGCGCGTCGATGGCCTTGAAGCGGCCGGCGGAGACGAGCCAGGCCCGCGGATTGGCCGGCACGCCTTCACGCGGCCAGGACTCGACAGCGGCGGCGAACGAATCGTGCAGCGCCTCTTCGGCCCGATCGAAATCGCCCAACAAACGCACGAGTGTGGCGAACACGCGGCGCGATTCGGTACGGTAGATTTCGTCGACCAGCCGCCGAACCTCGTTCGCCTCGCTTGCGCCCATCACGTCAGGTCTCCCGATGGCCACGATGCCAGGCCTCATTTTAGCGGTTGCGGAGTCGCGCGCTGGATACCTGCGAAAGTCTCGCACCGCTCACGACCGCGAACGTGTCACCACCTGCCGATCACCGTTTGTTTCGGCGATTGACGGCCGGCGCTTCGCTCCGCGTCTTCATTCGCCGACGCACCCCGTACGCCGTCCGTATCGTACGGATCCTCATCGTACCAAGCCGCAACCCAACAACCTAACTCGGCGTTTCGCGGAAAAATGGAAAGGTGCATCGAACCCACGCGGCGCGCGATTGGGAAGAGTTCGCGATTCGTTCCCGATATTCCATTTTTCCGCAAGCGCGGTAGATCAAGGGCAAGGAATGGTATGGGGGAGAGGCCGATCCCCGGGATTCGGAGTGCCTCGTCTGGGGGCTTGGATCGTTGACGCTGAAAGGGAATGTCGCCATGGATTCGCTTGCTTTGGTTTTGGCCGGGATGAAGACCGTTGATGCCGATCCGGCTCTCCAAGACGCGGCGGCGAAGAATGTCGCGCGCTGGCTTGGGGAGCCCGACTTCGCCTCGTTTCGGCCGCAGCTCGAATGGCTGATTCAGGAAAAGAAGTGGGCCGGCTTGCTCGATCGGTTCTATCAGATCCTTCCCTTCGGCACCGGCGGGCGGCGCGGAGCCGTCGGCGTGGGGCCCAATCGCATGAATCTGTGGACCCTCGGGGCGTCCGTGCAGGGGCATTGTCAATATTTGAAAGAACGCTTTCCGAAGCTGGCCCAGCTCAAAGTCGTGCTCGCTTACGATGTTCGCCAGTTCGAAGATCAACGGAAGAACTACAACCCCGCCCTTCCGAACCCCGTTCTGCATTTGTCCTCGAAAGCGTTCGCCCAGCATGCGGCCCGCATCTATGCCGCCAACGGGATCACGGCCTTCATCCTGCCCGAAAACACCACGAAATTCATGGCCACGCCGGAGCTTTCGTACGCCATCCGCCTGCTCGGCGCGAATGGCGGTCTGAACGTCTCGGCGTCGCACAATCCTCCCGACGACAACGGCGGCAAGTTCTACGACGAACGCGGCGGCCAGCCCGTGCCCCCCGATGATCAAATCATGGCCGACATCGTCGAACAGGTCACGGTCATCAAAGAACTCCCCTGGCAGGATGCCGTGCGGGCAGGCAAGATTCAATTTCTCGACGACCGACCCCACAAGGCGTACATTGAATTGTGCCGCAAGCAGAGCCTGGTGAAGCCGCCGCGCTTCGATGAGATTCAGATCGTCTTTACGCCGCTGCATGGCGTGGGTTCGATGTCGGCGATGGAGGTTCTCGTCGCTCAGGGGTTTCCGGTTCGGCCCGTCGAAGAGCAGATGGCCCCCGATGGCCAGTTCCCGAATGTGACGCAGACGCCGAACCCGGAAGTCGCCGCATGCCTCGATCGCGCCGAGGCGCTCTCCCGAGCGATTCACGCGGATCTTGCCCTCGCGACCGATCCCGACGCCGACCGCATCGGCGGGCTGGCCCCCGACGCCGCCGGCAATTTTCACGTCCTGGCGGGCAACCCGATCTGCGCCCTCTTGACTCACTTCAAACTCGCGAAGCTCACCGAACTCGGGTCGCTCCCCAAACAGCCGATCGTCGTGACGACGCTGGTGACGACCGGGCTCGTGACCAAGATCGCCCGCCATTTCAACGCCCAGATCGTCAACAACCTGCTCGTCGGTTTCAAATACATCGCCGAAGTGCTCCATCAACTCGAGCGCGATGGCCGTTACGACGATGTGGTGGGGACGCCGGCCGATTTCATCATCGGCACCGAAGAAAGCCATGGAGCCATGGTGACCGATCAGATCCGCGACAAGGACGCCGCCGGAGCCGCCCTGTTGCTCGCGGAGTTGGCCCTCGATCAAAAGCGCAAGGGCAAGACGGTCATCGAGTACATCGACGATATGCACTGCCAGTTCGGCTACTTCCACAATCAACTGCGCAACATCATCATGCCGGGCATCGAAGGCAAACAAAACATGGCTCGCATGCTCAGCCGGCTGCGTCTCGATCCGCCGCCGTCGATCGGCGAGTTTCCGGTGACCAAAATCGACGACCTGCACCGCCTGATCCTCGACGACGTGCTGACCAAGTT
>JBAXFO010000028.1:0-14414 GCA_037139885.1 Planctomycetota bacterium | reverse complement strand
CTCGACGCACAGCGGCTCCCCCCCGCCCTGATCGCCGATTTCTTGCTGCAATCGACCGCTCGACTGCGACTCGGCGCCATTCTCATCCGCCATCCGGGTTCGCTCCGTCCCGAGATCCAATCACGCCTGAGCGAACTCCTCGCGGCGGAAGAGTTCGGGCCTCGGCTCTTCATCAGCGTTGCCGATCCCGGCGAGGCCAACACGATGATTCCCGAGTTGCTGGCCCGCGTCAGCGTTCAGACAATCCTCGCGCCCGCGCTTCACGAACGCCGCGCCGATTGGTCAGGGTTTCTTCCCGAAATGCTCGCCCGCGCCGCCGCGGCCGCCAAGAAGTCGCACGCGACGGTCTCTCCCGAAGCGGAGCAAGCCCTGCGTGGTCATTCGTGGCCTGGAAATTTCCGCGAGCTCGATCAAACATTGCGCGACGCCCTTCTCCATGCCCCGGCCGAACGCATCGAACTCGCAGACCTGCCGTTCGAGTTACGCAACGTCCCCCTTGCTGCGGAACCGAAATTACCGCTCGACGAACTCCTCGAAGGCGCCGAACGCCGCCTCATCAAGCTCGCTCTCGAGCAGGCTGGCGACAACAAAAGCAAAGCCGCGCAGCTTCTGAGCATCTGGCGGCCGCGACTGCTGCGGCGCATGGAGCAACTCGGCTTCGACAGCGGTCAATCGACCGATGGAGACCATCCCGATGCGTAGCGCCGAGCTCCTCGCTCACGGCATCGAAGAACCGCTCGGCAGCCGCCTGGCCGCATGGACGCTCGACCACGGCCTCTGGTACCGCCCCGTGCAGCGCCGTGCCGCCCTGCGTAACCTGCTCGCTCAAGGAAGTCGCGGCATCCTTGTGATACGTCTCGGACGCGACCTGGCCGATGAACTGCTTCTCGTTCGCGAGGTGGCGGATGCTTATGCCGACGTGATGGTGGTCGTTTTGGGCGATCTCGATCATCCGCTGCTGGAAGGGATGGCGTACGACCTCGGCGCGGCAGCCGTGCTGTTTCCGCCGCGGGGAGTCGATGAATTGTTCGAGATGCTGGAGATGTGGGCGCTCAGGAAGAAACTGTAGACCGCCGCCCGAGCCGGCGGACAGCCGCTCCATCATGAAAAGCTTCCCTGGGATTTGGCGTACCTCATCCCAGGGATTGAAGCGACATCCGTTAACGTAGGGCGGTGCGGTAAACCGTGCTGCCAGCCGAGAAGGTCGGCATCGGTTCGCCGTACGCGGGATATGAAACTCGCAACGTCTCCGGCGCGTTCGGAGCCACGCGAACTGGCTCGACCGATTCTTCGCCAAACGCCCGGAATTCATAGGGATCCCCGGGCATCGAAACGAGCTTGCCATCGCGCGGCAAGAGCGGTCGATTCGGATACTGCATCGGCGCCGGAGCGACTGTGGCGGGCGGAACGACATTCTGCGGCTCGCCGTTGTACGGGTAGTTCGATTCAACCGGCGCTTGCTGGATGGTCATGGGTTGACCGAGATTGAGCGTCGTGGTCGGAAAGCCGACGCCATCGGTCGAGCATGGCGAAGTGTAGTAGGAATACGTCGGCGTCGAGTAATAATAGGAGGGAGCGCTCCAGCCGCCGTAGTAGCTATTATACCCGAGTCCGATGCCGATGCCGACTCCGCCCCAATAAGGACGATAGCCGCCATAGTAACCGCCGTAATAGCTTCGGCCCCAGCCGCCGCCATAGTAGCCGCGACCCCAACCGCCGCCGTAATAGCCGCGTCCCCAGCCGCCCCCGTAATAGGATCGGCCGAAACCGCCGCCATAGTAGCCGCGACCCCAGCCGCCGCCGCCGTAGTAGCCACGGGTTTCTTGAACCTCGGCATCGCCCTTGCCATCCAGGCGAACCAAATCGCCATCTGCTTTTGCGATTCCGGCGATGGCGAAGGCCACCACGCCGGCAGTCAACACAGTCCATGAACGAAACATCGCAACAACCTCCGAAAGGGAAAGCGACACTCGTTCCCGAGAGTTGCTTTCGTCGATGAGGGGGGGCTCTTCACCATTCTACCTCATTCCCCGCCATGCAAAAGCTCGATTCGTATCCCCTCGTCGAGACTTTCGAGATTGGAAGGGAAGCGACTTCGGCAGGCAGGGGGAACTGGTCGCCCGCGCGGCGAGTTTCTCGAAGCGCCCAGAGTCTCCGCTTTCCGACGCCTCGAAAGAAATCGCGGAAATGCCCTGGAATTGTCTTGTGATGCTTCGCAGCTGCGTTATAATTCGGCCCCGTTGCTTGACATCTTGATCGACCCCGCTGCAAGGAGGCAGCCACCCATGAGCAAGACGCTCAACCTCATCGAAATCCTTTTGCGCCGCGCCCGAACCTGTCACGAACTTGGTCTTCACGACCAGGCCAAAGACCTCTTCGAACGCCTGGCGACCTACCGTTCCCTCCCCGCGGAAGTGGCCGAGGAAACGCAGCTTCGCCTCGCCGAACTGTGCGAAGCCGAGGACGATTCGTTCAAAGAACGTCAACACCTCACCTGCGCCCTCGCCCAGCAGCCGAACAACCCCGAGTACCATTATCGCCTCGCCAAGGCCTATGGCGCCGACAGCGAGGCTCACGACGCCAAGGCGTTGCCTCACCTGAAAGCCGCCATCCGCATCGACCCGGAAAACGCCCGCTATCTGGCCGAGTTCGGCTGCGTCTCGATCCGCCTCGGCCAAACCGAACAGGGCCTGCGTCAACTCAAGAAAGCCCACCACCTCGACGGCGACGATCTCGGCGTCCTCGAACAATACGCCGACGCCCTCGTCGACGCGGATCAGAGCGACGAAGCCCGGACCGTTCTCAAGACCGCGATGTTCCGCCACTCGAGCGACCGCCGCTACCGCGATCTCTTTCGCGACTTCCAGTTCCGGCTCGTCGCCGATGACCAAAAGAGCAAGGCGACCATCCCCTTCCCCGACGACGAACCGGTTCTCCTGCCCTTCGTGAAGACGAACGTGAAACCGCGCCGCTTCGCCATCGACGGCCAAATCGTCCGCCTCGACGGCGCCGAACCGCTCCACGGGCCTTCCAAGCGGACACCGTCGCGGAAGAAGCACACGCGGTAAGCGGAGGTGTGAGTTGTGAAGATCGAGACGCTGTTCGCAAGGAATTCCTCGCGAACAGCGATCGCGATTTGTCAGTGAGGAACCATACCGTCTCGAAGTACTCGTTGCGGCATTTCTTGACGTATTGCTCGAATCTTGTTTGGTTGATTCATGAATGACAACGACTTTGAAACAATTCAAGACGCTCTTGGCGTCAAAGCGCCGTCCGAGTATCGCGAACTTCTCGCCGCGCGGGGGGACGAATTTCGGTCGTTGGGTTGTTTTGCGGACGACTTCGGTGCGCTGCTCTTTGCGGATGTCGCGACAGTCATTGACGTCCATCGTTCCGAGCGAATGTCTGGCGCCATCGACTATTCGTTTCCCAATTGGGGGCAAACGTTCTTCCTCGTTGGGACGGACGGCGCGGGCAACTATTATTGCTTGCGCCTCGACAATCGTCCGGGGCTGTGGTTGATCGGCACGGATTGCGGCGATCAACCCGTCTTGGTCGCCGACCGCCTGGAGCCGTTCGTCAATAAATTCGTCGACGGCTGGAAGTCGGACAAGCAATGGGAGCAGCAACGTCTTGCACAACTGCAAAAGGATGAGCAAGCCGAGATTCGAGCCGCCGACAACAAACTGGCCAATGAATGGATCGCTGCGAAGACAGTCCCCGTGCTACTCGGACTTTTGAAACACTGCAACGGCGCGAGCCCTCGGAAGTGGAGGCTCTTTTGCCTCGCTTGCTGCCAAACGCTACCGAAATTCCAGACGGACCTCCTTTGTCGCTCAGCCGCTCGCGTGACCGAACAGATTGCGGACGGTCAAAAGCCAAGCGAGGATGTCGCTTTGATCCGCCGCCAGATTCAAGAGCAATTGACGAGAACGGACGGTCCGCTCGCAGACCTCCGCAACAGTCTCCAGTGTGCGGGCGAACTTCTCGATGAAACGAAGCTTTTCGATAAGTACCATCCCTTGCTCAATCTCCATTTTGGCTTCAACGATCGGGACCGAGAACTGCTTTACACGAAATTGCTGCAGGACGTCATCACGAATCCGTTCGCTCCGATCGCTTTTCGGCCGGAATGGAAATCGTCCGAGGTCGTCACCCTGGCGCGAGAAATCTACGATCAGAACCGGTTCGAGCGGATTGGCGAGTTGATTGAGCCTCTACGTGGAGCCGGTTGCAGCGAGCCGCGAATTTTGAATCACTGCGCCCGTACCAACAATCACATACGTGGCTGCTGGCTTATGGACATGATCCTTGACACGGAGCCAGCTCATGAAGAGCAGCCATGGGACTTCTCGTTCCGTCACCCCACCATCGCGCCGCACATCTTGAAGGAGAGGCTCCGCGAACTTGGCGATCATGACGAGATCACAATCACCGCGGCGCTCTGCTTCGCCGAATGGCTTGAATGCAATGGCGATCGAGCGTGGGCAGAGTTCATTCGACTCCGGTGTCGAGCGGATCGCGGCGCCCCTGGCGACGATGCCGCGGACATCATGGAACGGCTTCAAGAGATCATCTGTCACCTCAAGAATCGCAAAATCGATATCAGCCCCTTCGTTTCTTTTGCCTTTGGGTTTCTCGGCATGGAACAAGTTACGGGGGACAGCGATCAAGATACGATGGATTTAGGCCTGCCCGCTGTTGCGAAGATAACGGAAATTCAGGGATCAGGCGCCGAGGTCGCTCGCCGCTTGGCGGCCATGGTCGAGACCACGCCGATCCGAGGCATCGAGTTTAGTTGGCACTACCCTGAGACGATCGGCGTGATCTTGAATAGCCCAGCGGCTCAACGGCTTCGCTGGATCGCCTTCGAGGATCGACTCGGGCCCGGCGAAACAATCGGTCGAGCGCTGTCGAATTTCGTCGCATCGCCGATCGTTCCATTTGTGGAACGAATCCATCTAACTGGCGATCTGACGGATGACGGCATGCTTGCTCTCGCTCAAGCGCCGTTTCGTCGATTGCGACGATTCGAACTGCACCATGGCCACCTCCGTGGCTCGGCTGTGGCGACCGCGCAACTGTTGACATCATCGGGCTTTCAGCGTATCGAACATCTTAAGCTAGCGGTCGATCCCGAAAATAACGCATCGGTCGTACCGGCCTTGGCCCGGATGCAGCGCCTTCACAGCCTCGATCATTCGTCGCCTCCGGTCGCAAAAACCGTCGTCTTTCCTGCACTCAAACGGCTGAGGATTCGATCGGTAAACCTTTCCAATTGTCTCGACGCTTGGTGCGGCTCGAATGCTCCGCTCGTGCATTTAACGCTCTTGGGCTGCAAATGGTTTTCAAGCGATGCGAAAGCGTTTTTCGCGTCGCCAATTTGTCAAAACCTACAAATGCTCGACCTATTGCACACGAAAAGCAATGAAGAGATCATTGAACATCTCAGCTTGAGTCCGTGTGCCCCGAAACTTCGCGTCCTTCGCATCGTCGGAGATGGCGATGCGAATGGCAGCTTTCAATCGCTGGCTGACGCTGCATGGACGCGTTCGATGTTTCCGCGGCTCACGACATTGAGCCTGCGGAAGCCCTATCGCGAAGAAACGAAACGAGACACTGCGGAATTCCTTCGCCAATTGAAAACTCCGCGTCTGCGGCACCTTATCCTCGATTCATGCCACTTCGACGATGAGTGCGCCGAAGTCATCGGCAGTTCGCCTAATTATTCCAACTTGACCCGTTTGATTTTGGCGAACTCTTTCGAAGACGTCGGACTACTTGGCCCAGCAGCCGCAGAGAGAATGCTTCGCTCGCCCAACCTTCAAAATCTTGTGGAACTTTCCATGTCGCATTTCAAGGGCCTCGATGACATCGCGGAACACATTAAAGCCGCACCGTTCCTATCTAAAGCCGCTGTGACATGGTGGTGACAAAGCGGCCTCTTGGCTGCGGAGAAAGACTCCGTTGCGGATGTAGCACAAGCGGTGAGTATGGCGTCAGATTCCCGAATTGATCATGATCAGGAATTCAACAGATGTTCGCGAGGGCTTCTTTGCGAACATCTTCAGGGGAATTGTCTTGCAATGTCTTCAACAACTGTGAGGCGCTCGCACCGCCTTCGGTCCGGTCAATCAGTTCTCGCCCGCTTTCGCCTCGCTCACCTGAATCAAATCGATCACCTTCTCAACCCCTTGCGTGGTCTCCGCCAAATCGACGGCGCGCCGTTTCTGTTCGTCGCGTTCGACGGCGCCTTTGAGTTCGGCTTCGGCACCGTTGATGTGCACGGCGATCGTGGCGGCGGCGAGCATTTTGTCGTTGGCGAGGCGTTGTTGGATGCGGTCGGCGAGTGAGGGTTCGCTGGCGGTCGCGAGGCGAAAAGGGAGGCGTTCGCGGAGGCCGGCGGTCGAGGTCTTCGTCTTCTCGGCCAGATTCCGGCCCACGCGGCTGAGGATCTCCGTGTCTTGCTTCACGCAACCCGCGGAGACGAGCACGCCGAGCAGGACGATTCGCGAAAGAGGACGCATGGGGAGACCCTGTAAGACCAATTACGTTGCGGGATTTTCGGTTTCGGCCGCGGGCGTTTCCCAGAGCATGGCCACCACGAGCAATCCGGCCAGCAAGCCCAGCGGGGCCAGACCTTCATGAAAGGCCATGGCGGCGATGAGTCCGAGCGCGCCAAGAGCCAGCAAGGCGGCGACGAACAAGCGCCGGCCGATCTTCGCCAACACACAACATGGACAATGGACCAGGTAGAGACAGATGCCGCCGAGAAGAAATCCGCCGATGGCCACGCCCATGGCCGCGAAATTGAGAGATGTCACGCAGGCTCTCCTTGCCCGAAAATTTGTCCTGCATCATGCAAGACGTGGGAACCATAGCGACGGGCGAAATTTCGAGCAAGGCCGAATGGACCGATGGGTCGAATCTTGAACATTGAAAATTTGCACGTATCTTTTCTCTGCTGACTCTGTTCGGATCGGGCGACCGGTCTGCCGCATGAAACTTCTGAGGGACATCGATCACCATGTCCGCCACAGCAACCGACAATGCCTCATCGCCCCTGCACGATTATTTGGTGACCGGGGAAACGCTGTTCGTCACGGCAGCCGTGCTGGCTTTCGTCTCGGATATTGCGCTCACGTTCCGCTCTTTGGTCGCGCTCAACTGGATTGGGCTCACATTGGGCACCCTGTTCATTCTGGGTACGCTCTACTTCATCAACTGGCTCTACACCGGCGCCAAGGAAGCACGTGCGCCAGCCACCATTTGGGCGGGGCTGCAAATCTTGATCGCCGTGACCGGCGTCTATCTGCTGCTCAACAAGACATTCGGCTGGGACTATCACCTCTATAAAATCGGCGCATGGCTGCCCCAAGCGCTGTCGGTGCCTTCGGATTTGCTCGGCATCTTCAAGGCGGCGGCGTACGGCATGTTCGTCTACTCGATCACCCAGCGCGGCCCCGCCCTCTTTTACTTGCGTCACAAGGGGGGGGAAGCGGTTGAAGTCCCGTCGCCGACGACGCCGCCCGAAGACGTTCACCCCACCGGCACGGTCTTGCCCCTCACAGCGGATCAGACGCAAAAGGCGAACGGCCTGGCGTCGACTCTGCAGATGGCCGGCTTCGCCTTGATGACGGCCGGGTTCTTCGGAGCGCTCGTCGGCGGGCAACGCATCGCCACGGCGCCGCGGTTCGGTTGGCTGGCGCTCGGCGAAGGCATCGTGCTTTTGGTGCTCGGCGTGATCGCGCTGGCTCCCGTGGCTTCGGTGCGCAACATCAAAGAACGCGGCACCGACACCGCCTATATCGGCGACGCTCTCGCCAAACTCGGCGGTATGGTCAGCAAACTTGTTCTGCTCGCCCTGGCCCTGGCGGCTCTGGGCGTTGGCGGCCTCATCCTTCGTCTCGTGAAAGGGTAATCGACCATGGCGACCGAAACGACCACGACGTTCACCCCCGAACAATCGACGACGATCAACCGCCTCAGCACGGGCTTGTCGTTTGCCGCCCCCCTGTTCTTGCTCGCGGGCCTGCTCCGCATCGTCCTCGGCGGCGTCGATATCTGGAAAGGCAACTGGGGCGGCCTGCTCGCCATCCCCGCCGGCGGCTTGTTGGCGTTCGCCGGCTTGGCCCTCCTGGCCGGCGCGTCCGACGCGAAATATCTTCACGACGTGAAGGGCCGCGAGAAAGAGCATCTCGTCAACACCTTCGATAGCGTCAACACCGCCTTCACCGCCCTGCTCATCTTCGGCTGCTATGAAGCGTTCCTGGGCCTTATCAATTTGCTGACGTAAGCGATTGGTCCGCCGCGAGGCGGCAGCGGCTAACCTTCTGCCGAATCGATTGACCGCCGCTTCCTCGCACGCTATTTTGGGCTTGGATCAACTCTCGCTGGGCCCTGCGATGACTCCGCACGTAACCGCTCTGTCGCCAACGATTCCTCCCCTCGAAGCGGGAGATCGCTTGACGCGCGCCGAATTCGAAAAACGTTACGAGGCGATGCCTGGAGTTAGGAAGGCGGAACTCATCGAAGGAATCGTCTATATGCCATCACCGGTCCGCATTCGGCGTCACGGCCGTCCTCAACTCCACCTCATTACGTGGCTTGGAACTTATGAATCGATGACTCCAGGCGTTATCGGCGGCGACAACGCAACGGCGCGCCTCGATCTTGACAACGAACCGCAGCCGGACGCGCTCTTGATGATCGACCCCGCGTTGGGCGGCCAAGCAAGCATCAGCGCGGACGACTATATCGAGAAAGCTCCCGAGTTGGTCGGCGAGATCTCCGGCAGTTCCGCGAGCTTCGATCTTCATACCAAGCTCGCCGTCTACCGCCGCAATGGCGTTCGCGAATACCTCGTCTGGCGCGTGCTCGATCAACGCTTCGATTGGTTCGTCGCGCGGCAAGGCGCTTTCGAGCCGCTGCAACCCGACAGCGAGGGGATCTTGAAGAGCGAGACCTTTCCCGGTCTCTGGCTGGACGCCGCCGCGCTCATCCGCGGCGATATGCTACGCGTGCTCGCGGTGGTTCAGCAAGGCGTCGCCTCGCCGGAGCACGCTCGTTTCCTTCCGTCGCTCTGACCTCGGGAGTTTCGCCCGTGCCGCCGAAGATCTCCGCCTTTCCCCTGGCGTTTTTACGAGACATGGTCGCAACGCATTTTGCGGCGAGTTAAGGTTAAAAGCCGCGGTTCAGTTGGCGGCGATGCAGACGATGAGATGGTTCGGCAAGCGGAGGCGGACCGAGTCGCCGCGGGGGATGAGCCATTCTTCGGCTTCGGTCATTGTGCGGTCTTGGGGAGCGATCATACGGGTGCCGTTCAAGGGGGTGCGGATGCCGCCCCCGCGGCGGGGAACGCCGTTGACGAGAAGGATGCCGTCAACATCGCCCTTGAGCATGAAATGGCCCCGACTGACGAACGTGTCAGCCCCCTGACGAGCGCAAGCGACGATGGGTTGTTCGGCGCCAGGGAGCATTTGCGTGGGGCGGAACGCGGGATCGAGATATTCGATTTCGCCCCCTTCTTGGCGACCGATGACGGCTGTCTGGTGAGGGGCGAGGGCGAGCATGTATTCGCCTTCCGTTTCTGTGGCGACGCCGGCGGACCACAGATTCAGCGTGGCCCCGCCGCACAACGACACGCTGGCCAGCGACACGCTGCCGACATCGATCTTTTCTTTGGGAAGCGTCATAACGGTCACCGAACAGTGCTGGGAAGCGACCCTATCTCAACAATACGGCTCATACGTTCGTCAAGTCAATCGCGAATGCATTTGGAATCGTTGAGGCCGATCATGGGCTCGTCGGCGTCAGGGCTTTGCGGAGGGGGCAGTCGTCTGCGATCGGGGCGCCGCTGCGATACTTCCCGAGCAGATCGCGGGAGCGTTGGGCCAGCATGCGGCGGACTTCGCGGCGTTTGCCTTTGATGCGCGGGATGACCATTTTGTCGTAACCTGTCGTTTGATGGCGCAGCCAGGCGATAACGGCGGCTTCGGCGCGTTGTTCGATGGGGATGCGTTTCGTGCGCGCGACGGTGCCGCTGCCGACGGGGGTGGCATGCTGCGCGACCGCCTGGGCCAGTCGAACCACAAGGTCGGCATGATTCGCATGAAACGCCAACACATTTCGCACGGCGCCGACGAAGTCTTCCACATATTGCGATTGGGCCACATCGCGGCGGCGGGCGTCGCTTTCTTTCCGCCGGGCATATTGCTCGGTCGATCGTTCCGCGTCGAGACCTGCCCGCACACGACTCACGGTTTCCGCAGGAGCCCAGACGCCATGCGAGAATGTCTTGCGGCCCTTCTTTTCTTGCACGACCCAGTGGTCGCCCGCGGCCTTGATGCGGCGGGTGAGGCCGGGGTCGCCGGGGGGCGTCAGGATCCAGTCGGCAGGAGGGGTGAGAATGCTGCCGTTGGCCGCACGGACGGTGTTCGGAGTGGGGCCGGGAGTGAAGAGGTGTTCGGACATCGTGGAGGCCTCCTTGCGGTTCGGCGAAATCGACGTGAAGTTCGCACCCAGGTTCATCGACAAATTGGCTCTGTTCGCCTTGACAAAATAGGGGGAAGAGGCGAACCTGTCGGTGGAAATACGTTCCCCCATCCCATCGTTTCACTTGGAAGGATTCAACATGAAGAAGCTTTCGCTGTCGTCGTTGGCGCTCCGTTTCGGAGCCGTGGCCCTGTTCGTCTGTCTGTGCACGAATTTCGGTCAAACCCAGGACCCCAAGGAAGCCCCGGAATACGGCACCGTGAATTTGAAGGCGGGCTTCGATCCCGATCCCGTTGTCGTCAAGGTCGACGCGGGCGGCGAAGTCCAGACGAAGCTGGGCGGCTTCGATCATTGGGTCGGCAAGAAGCCCGATGTGCGTCTCAACTACACGGCCGGCAAATACCTTCTCACGCTCTACGTCGAATCCGACGCCGACACCACGCTCCTCGTCAATCTCCCCGACGGCAAGTGGATCGGCAACGACGACACCAACGCCCTTAACCCGCAATTGACGTTTGGGACGCCGGCGACCGGCCAATACGATATCTGGGTCGGCACGATCAAGGGGGGCGACAAGGTCTTCCCGCCCGCGAAGTTGTTCATCACCGAAAAGAAGAAGTAGTCCAGTTCGGAATCCGAGTTCGTTGCGATTGGGGCGTCGCTTCCGGAAGGAGGGCGACGCCCTTTTTCGTGCCGCGGTCACGGTCCATAGGCTTGCAAGAGAACCATGCGGTCGCCCGTTTGCTCGGCATGTTCCCAGGGCTGCACACCTTCATCGGCGACGATCTGCGCCGGCAGCACGACATCGCGAAGATAGCGTTTGCGGGCGATCACCCAACGGATTTCGCCCGTGCGCAGATGGCTCGCCAGCAGCGCGGGATCGGCGTATTCGGGCACGGGAGCGGAAGCGTCGAGATCGAAGACGATGTCGCGCGCGTGAAAGAGCGCTAAAGGTTCGGAACCAACGGCCTTCTGAACCGCGGCCACAAAGGCGGAGCGAGGCCGTAAGGCGTCGAAGGCGGGAAGCACGACCAAGAATGCGTAAGCGAACGCGGCGAACGCCGGAACCGCCAGAGTCGCTGCGAACCGCCTTCGGGACCAATTTCCCGCCAAGGCGAGCAGGCATCCGGCCCAGCCGAGGGCGAAGACGCCGCGCGCCGGCAGGGGCGGGAGTTCGTTCCACGGCGACGGGAAGACGTGTGGAGGCATGAGGAGGAGGACGCCCGCCGCGCTAAACAACACGACGAACAGAACGACTCCCGTCGAACGCAGCCGTCGGCCCCATGGAGAGAGCTCCGCGGAGGTCAGCGTTTGGGCGATGAGAATCGCGGCGGGAGGCAAGATGGGAAGAAGATAGTAGTTCCGTCGCGACGCCGAGAGCGTGAAGAACGCGAACATGGCCCAGAAATACGCCGGGGCAAGCAGAGTTTGGCGAGTCCGCGGTTGGCCATCGGGAACCAGAGCCGCGGGCAGGAAGAACGACCAGGGCGCGAGCAGAACGAAGATGACGCCCGCATAAAGGTAGATGGGCCCCGTGTGATTGTGCGGGGCGACGAAGCGGCGGATGTTTTCGCGAAACAGCAGTTCAAGTCCGACTGTCGAACCGGTGGCCACGATCGAAACCGCAAACGGCGCCGCGAAAACGACCAACGCCAGCGGGATGGCGACGAGCGACCAGCGGTTGAACAGCCACCATTGCCCGGCGATCGCACTTCGCCAAGAACGCGTCTCCATCCACGCGGCCGCGCCGGCATGAACCGAGAACACCGCCACCGGCAGCGCGAAGCCGAGCAGCCCCTTGGTAAGCGATGTGGCCGCCATGATCGTCCACAGGCCGAGCAACCAGAGACCGGGTTTGCTCGACCGTTCGTAAAGCGAAACCGCGGCCAAGACGCCGACGACGGTTTCGATGTCGGCCGTGGCCCGGCGTGCGTAAAAGATAAACCCGAAGCTGCTCGCCAGAATCGCGCCCGCGAGGATGCCGCAGGCGGGGCCGTGAAGGCGGCGCGCGAGCCGCATCGTCAGCCAGACGCCGAGCAGTCCAAAGACCGCAGCGGGCAAACGAGCCGCGGTTTCGTCGACGCTGCCCGTGAGGTATGAGCCGGCGACGATGAGCCAATACGAGCCAAGCGGTTTATCGTAGTAGCTTTTGCCATTGATGGTCGGACGGAAGAAGTCGCCGCTGTGCCGCATTTCGCGGGCGATCTGCGCCCAACGCAGCTCTTCGGAAACGACGCCGCGCTCGCCGAGCCGACCGAAAAAGAGGACGGCGGCGGCGAGCAGCACGAGGGCTGTCAGCGACGTTTCGCGGTTGCGGAATAACGAGAGCATGGCGGGCGAATCCTTTCGTCCCAATTGGACGAAAGGATTTTACCCGCGGCGGGCGAATCGAAGCGATGCCAATTCCGCGACCCGGCCGTTCAACTGCCGCGCTTCGATTGCTCCCATTCTTTGCGGACCTGCGTGAGACCATAGGCGCACAGTTCGTACTGTTCGCTGAGCCGCCGCAGCACGCGAGATTCTTCCTTGTGAGGATCTTCTTCACAGACTCCGGCCAGGTAATACGAACGTTTCCCTTGTTGGCAGTAGTCGATGAAATGATCCATGCGCGAGTTCGCCTTGAGCCGGCGCAAGGCTTCGGGGTAAACGCCCGTCCAGAAGAGAGTGAAATCGCCGATGTGGCGATGGACTTCGCGGTATGTCCGCCCTTCGGGGGGCATCGCCTCGGCTTCGAGAAGCATGTCGGCGACTTGTTCCAGCGATCGTCCGCTGGCCTGGAACTTTTGGATGGCGTCCATGGAAATGAAACGCGACAGCAGCGAAGAGAGATAATCGATTAACGGGGGGTCGGCGACACCGAGATCGTCGACGAACGTATGCTCGGCCAAACCAGAGAAGAACCGATGGAGAGGATGATCGGCGCTGTAATCAAACATGAACCAATCTCCCGGGGAAGTATGTCGCACGCATCCGGGGGTCATGCGCGCGATCAATAACCAATTCTAGCGCACGAATTTCCCTCGCGTCAAATCGAACTGGCCTTGTGAAAGAAAGCACAAGGGAAAAGAGACCGGTTGGCCAAAATAGCGAACGTGAAAAAGCGACTGGAGAGGCAACGATCCCATGAAGGGATGTCGTCGCCTCTCCAGTCGCCCACTTCGCGAAGTCGCCCCTCGGGGACTACCGAATCTTGAAGCCGTCGAGGTTGTCGCGGTTGGGCGGAGCGCCGGGAACGCGAGGAGCGTTGGTCCGAAATTCGCCGACTTTCGTCTTCCATTCCTCGACGCGGCTCTGACGATCCTTCGACTCGTCGGAATCAGGATCGGAATCGGTGCGATTGTTGCGGACAATCAGGCGGCCATCGGCTTTCAGAATGAGCAGGTTCGAGGCGGAATCGTCGCGGATCGATTTCCCGTCCATGGTGACGACTTTCTTGCCGCCGTCGAAATCGATGAGCACAGCCGGAGGCGCTGTTTCCGCGAAATCGATGGGGATGCCGGTCGAAACCGACTCCACGTTCATCTCATCTTTTTCTTTCTTGGGGGGCGCAAATTTCCCCAGGCCCTTCGGGGGCTGCACGATCGCTTTCTTCTTGCCCGCCACGACGAGCGTGTTGCCCAGAGCGTATTTTGCGATCGTTTTGTCCCAGACGGGAACTTCAACATTCACGATGCGGCCGACCGGATCGCCGCGGTGAACCAAGAGTCTCTCGGCGATGACCCAGTCGCCGATGACGTTTTCAACGCCGGTTTCGCTATCGCCCGACGCTTTCATCCAGCGATGAACCTGGATGGCCGCCTGATCGGGACGAGCGTCCTTGTCGTCGGAGCCCCCTTGAATCTTGGGATTGTCGGGTTTTTGGTCGACCGCATAAAGGAAGTATTCGTCGGGAATGGTGATCGTCGGCGTCTCCACCGGAG
>JBAXFO010000027.1:0-14694 GCA_037139885.1 Planctomycetota bacterium | reverse complement strand
CGACACCCAACCGTCGGGGAGTACGCCTGCTCACGGCGTCATGAATTCGATCGGCTGGAGATCGCTTGCCCCGCGTTCCTTTCGCCGGGATACGGGGGTTACGGTATCTTAGCGAATCGTCCGCCGAGCAGGTACGGAAAATGACTGCAGCGGAATGATCGCGAAGATCCCGTGGAGCATGCAGGGCCCATCAGGCGTTCGATTCGGCCGGCTCCCGTGTCCGTTTTCACGCCGACGGACGCGCCGCTGGAGCCATGGATCTGCACTTTGGTGTAGATGCCGGGTTGCGACATCCGTGAACGGCAAAACGCCGAACCGGCTCGCAAACGCCGCGGCTCGCTCCCCCTGCGCATCGCAAGCCGCGACGAACTCCGATTCGGGCAATGTTTGCAGCGCCTGTGCGTGCGTTTGACCGACTTTGCCGCAACCAATAAGAGCAGTTCGTATGCGGGACATGATGGCTCGTAAGTCAATGAACTTGTGAAGATGTTTACGTAGGGTGGGTTGAGCCAGCAGGCGAAGCCCACCGAAAGGTGCAATATCGATCACGCTTCGGTCGTCGCTGTTGGATGCGGGCCATGAACCTTTTGGTGGGCTTCGCCTGCTGGCTCAACCCACCCTACGGAAACCTACGGAATTTTTATTCGCGGGGCGTTGTGAAGTCGGCGATCCAGAGTTGCGACGTTCCGGTCCGGTTCGTCGTCCACATCAGCTGGCGGCCATCGGGGCTGAAGACGGGGAGAACATCGGCGCCGGGAGCATGCGTGATACGAACGGGTTTGGCGGCGGCGTCGTCGATGTTCAACCAGTAGAGGTCGTAGTTGGGCCGGGCTTTGGGGTCGGCGTGGTCGGCGGCGGTGTAGATGATGTGTTTGCCGTCTTGATGCCAGTAGGGGGCCCAGTAGACCCAGTTGTCGTCGTTGGTGAGGGGGCGTTCGCCGGTTCCGTCGGCGTTGATGACGTAAAGCTGGAGGTGGTCTTTCTTTTTGCGGTCGCTGCGGAAGATGACCTTTTTGCCGTCCGGAGAAAAGAAGGGGCCGCCGTTGTAGCAACCCGGAGCGTTGGTGAGTTTACGGACATTCGAACCGTCCGCCTTCATGATGTAGAGTTCGAGATTTTCGGGACCCGAGCGGTTCGAGCAAAAGACGATTTCCTTGCCGTCGGGTGAATACGAACCCTCGGCGTCATAACCCTTCGAATCCGTGAGGCGTTTGAGATTGCTGCCGTCGGGATTGGCTTCGAAGATCTCCATGTACGGATCGAAATCCCAAACATAACGGCGCCGCTTCTTCGATTTCTGCTCCTCGGCGCGCTGCTCGATCTCGGGTGCGTAATGTTTGCGGGCTTCGGGGTCGAGGTGACTGCTTGCGAAGAGGATCTTCTTGCCGTCGGGCGCGAAGAAGCCGCAGGTGGTCTTCCCGACTCCCGGGCTGACGCGGCGAAACGCCCCTGTCTTCAAGTCCATCACGAACTGCTGATAAAACGGATTCTCGCCTTTCTCCTCGGCCTGGAAGATGATCGATTTGCCGTCGGGGGAGAAGTAACCTTCGCCGGCACGAGCGAACGTCGAGGTGAGTTGTTTGAGGTTGGCGAGATATTTCGCCTCCGCCTTCGGCACATCATCGGCGGGGACTTGAGCGACCAGCGAGGCAAAGACGACGGCGAATGACCACATCGGGAAAGCTCCAGGGCGGAATGCGAAGTTGCGACGAGAGTGGGCGACGGTATTATAACGCTCCCGGCAGCCGTCGACCGCATTCGCTGGGAAACAGGTTTTACGCAAACCGCTTGTCGTAGTCGCCCGATTCAATGCGCCGTGCGGCGTCCGGCAAAGGACCGTGAAACCAGTAGATCCATGCCGAAGCCGTCGCGCCGTCGGCCCGAACGACGGCGCCGATCTGGCGACCGAAATACGAAGGCTGCGGCGACTCGTCTCCTTCATAAGCATCGAGCGCAGCGAGAGTCGCCGCGTCGATGTCGTAAAGATCGCCGTGAATCCATTCCCCAGGAACGACCGAGGGCGTCGCCGCGGGATACGGCCCAAGGTCGAACAACCGCCCCGCCGCTTTCGCTTCGCCGCGATAGGCGCCGCGCTCGGCGAGAAACGTCGCCATGGGATGCCCGCAGCGAGGGCGGAGCGTTCCGTAAACGAAAAGCGTGTGGAGCGTCATGGCCAAAACCCGCGGTTGGTGACGGGATCCATCTTATTGACGCCTCGTGCATTTCCTGAGAAACTGAACGTGCTTGCCAAGCCGAGGTCTCTCATGCACGTTTGCCGAACGTCCCCCATTGCTCTGGTCTGCGGCTTCATGCTATCCGCGTCGCCGTGTCTGGCGCAGAAGACGGGCGTGGAAACCGCGACGACTTTGAAGGGGCATACCGATCAGGTTTACGCCGTCGCCCTCACGCCCGATGGCCGGAAACTCGCCACCGCCAGTTTCGACGCCACGGTTCGGCTCTGGGATCTGGCGACCGGCAAGGAAGAGAAGGTCTTCAGCGGGCCGACCGGGCACACCAAGATGATCTTAAGCATCGCGGTGCATCCCGAGGGGCGTTTGATTGCGTCGGGGGGCGTCGATGGCTCGCTGCGGTTTTGGGATATCCCCGTGCCGCTGACGGAGCAAGTGTGGAACGATCCCGTGCCGCGCATCACGATGCTGCTGGCCGGGCCGCGTTATTTGGCTCCGTACAATCTCGCCGCCCTCGTCCGCACGTCCGACAAAACGCTGCGGACTTCGATGGGTTCGGGACTGATCAAGCCGATTCAACATCCCGGCCCCATCAACGGCATCGCCTTCAACCCGAAGAATCCGACAATCATGGCCACGGGCTCTCAAGATGGCCGAGTCCGCGTGATCGATCTCGCGAAGAATGTGTTGCTCAAAGAGATCCTCGCCCACGTCGCCAAGGACAACAAACCGAACCCGGTTTATACCGTAGCCTTCTCTCCCGACGGGAAGAATATTCTATCGTCGAGTTTCGATCATTCGCTGAAGCTGCACGATGCCGTCACCGGCAATCTCGTGCGCGAGTTCAAAGGGCACGACGAGAAGGGCTTTCCCCGCGGGCACACGGAAGAAGTCTACGCCGCGGCGTTCAGCCCCGATGGTTCGCTGATCGCGTCGGGTTCGGGCGGCCTGGAACGCGCGATCAAAATCTGGAAGACCGACGACGGCAGCGTGATCCGCGATTTGATCAATCCGACGCTCGCCGGGTCATCGAAGGAAAACCCCGTGTCGCATCCCGGCTGGATCTTTCACGTCCGCTTCCTGAACAACGGCCGACTCGTCAGCGCCGGCGAAGCTCCGAAGAGCCGCGGCTATCTCGCCGTCTGGAATGTCGCCGACGGCAAACTGCTCAACGAAGCGACGACGACCACCGGTTCGCTGCTCGGTTTTTCGTTATCCGCGGACGAGAAAACGCTCGCCATCGGCTGCGGCAATCGCGGCTCGTCGCCGAACGATTTCAATCGCGCGGAGATCGTACGGATGCCGGGCGTGAATCGGTAACCGGGTGGATCGACCATTGGGGTGCAGGGATGCTCAAAGCGATCATCTTCGATTTCGGCAATGTCGTCGGCTTTTTCGACCACAAGAAAACCCTGGCGAAGCTCGCCGCTCATACATCGTGGTCGCCCGAGCGCATCTTTGACGAAATCTACACCGGCCCTCTCGAAGACGATCTCGAATCGGGCCGCATCACCGTCGACGAATTCTTGCAGGCGTTCATTGAGCGTTGCGAATTGCGCTGCGACGCCGACTTTCTCCGCTCCGCATGCGGCGACATCTTCACGCCCAATGCCGCGGTCTGCGATCTCATTCCCCAGCTTAAACGGCATTACCGCATCGTCCTGGGCAGCAACACCAATCCGCTGCACGCCGCCCACTTTCAGCAGCAGTTCGCCGAGGTCCTTGGACATTTTCACGACCAAGTCCTGTCGCATGCCATCGGCGTCCGCAAGCCGAAGGCCGCGTTCTTTCACGAATGCGCGAAGCGGGCCGACGCCGCGCCGCACGAGTGCCTGTTCATCGATGACTTAACCGCCAACATCGCCGGAGCCCAGGCGATCGGCATGCAGGGGTTGGTCTATCATCCGGGCGTCGATCTTGAAGAGGAACTATCGCGTTGGGGTACTTGAAAAGCCATCAAACGCCACAGGTAGACTTCTTTGAGCTTCAGCAACGAAACGAGCCCCGGGGAAAATCCCCAGGGCTCGCCACGTTTCAGCGTTCGGCCAGCTTAGAACTGGTAGAAGGCGCCGATGATGAACAGGTGTTGCGCGCTGCTGTTGCCAGCGTTGTACGGCGAGCCGTTGCCGTTGAAGACGTCGTAACGGTACTCCGGACGGATGTTGAGGTTCTTGTTCGGAGTGTAGTTCAGACCGAAGGCGAAGGTCTGGTTGTTGCCGTTGTACGGTCCAAGGTTCGGGTTGCCGTTGCGGATGCCGGCCATGAAACCGGACGGATCGTGGAAGTATTCATAACGCATGCCGGCTTTCCAGCAGTCGTTGATTTTGTAGAAGAGGAACGGGTGGATGTTGTACGAGGTCGAGTTCTCGGCCGTGCGGTTGTTCTGGTTGAGCAAGTTCGCTTCCAGGACGAATTCCCACGTATCGTTGATCACGTAGTCGAAGATACCATTCTGGAGCGTACGGCCGCCGTAGCCGGTGCCGAGGTTTTCCGGTTCTTGACCCGTGATGAGGTGATACTGGAGGTAGCCCTTCTTTTCATTGAAGGAGTAACGGCCGCCGACCAGGTACGATGGGACATTGATCGGACGATCGAGCGCATCCCAACCGTTGACGACGCCGCCCTGGATCCAGAGGTTGTCGGAAACGTTGTGGGTCGCCAGGGCGCCCCAGTGGGTGAAGGGATTCGTCGCCATGAAGCCGTACGGCTGGGTGTTGAAGAAGTTACCGGGGCCTTGGACGACCATGTAGCCGATCGGCGTCCAGAAGTGACCGACCTTGACCGAGGTCTTGGTCGTGCCGACTTCGAGGTACGACTGGGGCGACGCGAGACCGTAATCTTGGCCGGTGTTCCATTTCTGGCCGGTCGGTTGCGGAGGCGTCTGCGAGGGACCCGAGGGGTTCAGAGCGCGAACGTTCCGAATTTCCCAATCGCGGCTTTGGCTGGCGTTGTAATCGTTGCCCCAGAAGCCGTCGAAGGTGGCGCCCCAGCTCAACTCTTCTTTCAGCCCACGGCTGACCGAGAAGTAGAGTTGGTTCAGGAAGACGCCTTCCTGGTCGCTCATGGTCATCGGACCGTTGTAGCGGGTGTTGCCGCTATTGGTGCCGTTATAAACGCCGGTACCGTAAACCCAACCGGTGACTTTGAAGCCAGCGATTTCGTCTGGGAACAAGCGCCAGGGACCGTCGGCAGCCGGAGCGGCGGCGTCCGTGGACGGAGCCGCTTCGATGGTCTGCGAGGGAGCGACCGCAGGAGCCGCGGCGGGAGCCGGCGTCGCCGCCGGAGCGGGGGCCTTGTCGCCACCCTGGATCAGGATGATTGTTTCGGGCCGAGCCGGCATCGCAGCCGGAACGGTAGCCTGGGCGAACACCATCTGTGTGAGCACAGAGGCGGATGCCAGACTCAGAATCCATTTCTTCGCATCGGACAGTCTCATTGGGAACCTTCCTTGTAGAACAGTGAAACGTGTGTGGTCATCACCCCTCGACGAGCGAGGCACGAGGGCTCGCATGTACCGGCTGGCTGCCCGCGGGAGAGAGAAGCATTCTGCCGCATGCTTGAAGACTTATCGTCTTCCCAACTTGCAACCTTGGAAGGTTCGGCCCTAACCCGCGTAAGCCGGTCCCACGCACGCCCGTAGAGCCGGAACGACCCGCACATCCCGAACGCCGACTCGGAATTTTCTCTCCAAGCGGCTCAAATCAAGGACAAGTTCCCCCCCATTCCCCCTAAAATCCCGCGTCAAACGCCGAAACGCACGGAGGGACGAGTTTGGCTCGTCCCTCCGTGCGTTTTAACCTTCACTTGGATGGCGCCGGTTCTTGGCCGCCTACTTCTTCTCGCCGACCACCCAAAGATGCAGCGTGTAATCCGAACCGTCTTCCCCGGTGACGTTGGTCGTCGTCGTCGGCGTCCAGTTGCCGAGCGTGAACCGATGCGACACCACGCGGGCGCCCGGCTTCAGATTCTTCTGCAGCACCGGTCCAAGGCGTTCGCCCAGATCGTCGCCGATATAGAGCAGCACGACATCGGCGTCTTTCAAATCGGGCATCTGCTTGTCGTCGAGAATATCGCCGACGCGCAGCTCCACCTTCTCGGCCACGCCCTGCTTCTTGGCGTATTCCTTGGCGCGGACGATCATCTTCGGATCGATGTCGATGCCGACGCCCTTCTTGGCGTTGAACTTCTTGATGGGGCGAATGAGCATGACGGCGTCGCCGCAACCGAGATCCCAAACGATGTCGTCCTTCGAGACCTTCGCCATCTCGGACATCTTGTCGACGATGTCGTCCGGCGTCGCCACCCAGCGAACCACGATCTTGTCGTTCTTTTCGTCTTTCTTGGTGAGGTCGACCTTCACGTCGTCGCCCGCCTTGAACGTGACGGACTTGGAGCGCATGATCTTCGTGTAATTGTTCGGCTCGATGACCGCCTCGATCGTGTAGGTATAATTCGCTCCCTTATCGAGCGGCGGCGTGACGAACTTGCGTTCGCCTCCCGCTTGCTCCGTGGCGGCGCCGCTGATCTTGACGATCGTTTCCTTGTGCCCCTTCTCCGGCACGAGGATCGTGATTTTGCTGTGCACCTTGTCTTGAGCCAGGGCGACTTGCCCGACCAACGCTGCCGCCAAAAGGGCAACCGCAAACCTCGCGCTTCGCATGACAACCTTCTCCAAAGAAAAAACACCCGCCGCCAACGAAGGCGAAGGGAAAGGAAATCGCCAGAAACTCAATCTTCATTCCATTGAGCCGAACGTGACGCCATCCACGACTTATCTTCAACAGATCGGGGCGACATTGCCAGCAAATTCCGTTCGCAGCGCCACAATCACGCCGGCGCGGGATACTGCTTGCCAAGCTCTTTCGCGTTGCCGCGAATGCGCTCGAGCAAGGCCTTGTCGGAGGGATTGCCGAGCACCTCGCCGATCCAGCCGGCGATGGCGCGCATTTCGGTTTCCTTCATGCCGCGCGTGGTGAGGGCGGGGGTGCCGATGCGGATGCCCGAGGGATCCATGGGGGGGCGTTCGTCGAACGGAATCTTATTCTTGTTCACCGTGATCGCGGCATGATCGAGAGCTTCTTCGGCGATCTTGCCCGTGACGCCGCGCGAGGCGACATCGACCAGGATCAGGTGATTGTCCGTTCCGCCGGAAACCAAGCGGAATCCCTGCCGCTGGAGTTCGAACGCCAGCGTCTTGGCGTTCGCGACGACCTGCGACGCATAACTCTTGAAATCGGGCTTGAGGGCCTCGCCGAACGCGACCGCTTTGGCGGCAATCACATGCATGAGCGGCCCGCCTTGCAGTCCCGGGAAGACAGCGCTGTTGATCTTCTGTCCCCATTCTTGCTTCGTGATGATGACCCCGCCGCGCGGGCCGCGCAGGGTCTTGTGCGTCGTCGACGTCACGAAATCGGCGAACGGCACGGGACTCTGATGTTGGCCGCCGGCGACCAGTCCCGCGATGTGGGCCATGTCGACGAAGAGCAGAGCTTTCACCTCGCGCGCGATCTGCGCGAAGCTCGCGAAATCGATTTCGCGAGCATACGCGCTCGCTCCGGCGACGATCATCTTCGGCTTGTGTTCCCGGGCCAGGGCGGCGACTTGATCGAAATCGATCCGCTCGTCGCCCTTGCGCACGCCATAAGGAACGACCTTGTACCACTTCCCGGAGAAATTGAGATGCATGCCGTGCGTGAGATGGCCGCCGTGAGCGAGATCCATGGCCAGGATGGTGTCGCCGTGCTGAATGGCGGCGAAGTAGACCGCCATGTTCGCCTGGGCGCCCGAATGAGGCTGCACGTTCGCGCGATCGCCGCCGAAGATTTTGAGCAGCCGTTCGAGCGCCAATTTCTCGGCGACATCGACGTATTCGCAACCGCCGTAATACCGTTTGCCGGGCAGCCCTTCGGCATATTTGTTCGTGAGGATCGAACCCTGCGCCTCCATGACGGCCCGGCTCGTGTAATTCTCCGAAGCGATCATTTCCAAACCGTCTTGCTGACGGCGGGCCTCGTTTTCGATGGCCTGAAACACGTCCGGATCGGCGCTGCGCAACACGTCCATGGAGATCCTCGATCAAGAAGTTCGTGACCGAGTCATTATAGGCGGGCGTTGTGGTTGCCAAGCCCTACGATGAGGCGCCCCGAATCTCAGGGCTCAACCTCCGCGAACGATGAAGTGGGTTTGGGAAGTCATACCCGTAGGTTGCGCCAGTGATCGGGAATTTCGATCACGGTCGGCCCCCGGCGATTCACCGCATGCCGCAGCGCGAGCGCGAACGACCCCGGATCGTGGGCCCGGCATGCGGGCACGTCGAACGCATCAGCGAGGCGAATGAAATCGGGGTTGTTCAACTCCGTATCGACGGTACGGCCGCCATGGCGATTCATTTGGAGATTCTTGATGGCGCCGTACGCTCCGTCGTTGTGGATGACGGCGATCACTTTCAATTGATAGCGAGCTGCCGTCGCGAGCTCCTGGGCGGTCATCAGAAAACCGCCGTCGCCGCTGACGCTGACGACCGTTTGGTCGGGCATCGCGATGGCCCCGCCGAGAGCGGCCGGGAACCCCCAGCCCAGGGCGATGTAGTTCGACGGATAAAAAAACGTTCGCGGCCGATACGCTTCGAAATCGGTGTGCATGCGGTACGCCATTTCGCAGGCGTCGGTGTACACGAGCGCGTTCTCCGGCAGTTCGGCCCGCAGCGTATGGATCAACCACTCCGGCTGCTCGATCGCCTGAGAGCGAGCCTGGGCCCAAAGATTGCCCCACCCGCTTTTGCGGCCATCGGGCAACAAATCGGCCAGCGCTCGCGCGGCGACGCGCGCATCGGCGATCAAGCCGATTTCGGCGGCGTAGTTCATACCGATCTGAGATTTGTCGATATCGATCTGGATCAAACGCGACGGCAGTTTCAGCGTGCGAAACGCCGTCATCACTTCGGTGAATCGGCAACCGACGGCGACCATAATGTCGGCATCGTCGAGCGCCCCCCTGCCCCGAACCGAGCGGGCATGGCCAAGGGAATATTGATCCCGTTCGTCGATGAGGCCTTTGCCGTTGAGCGTGGTGACGACGGGGCAATCGAGTTTCTTGGCGAGCCGATAGATCTCAAGCCCGGCCCCCGCCGCGACCACTCCGCCCCCGGCAATGATGATGGGCCGCTTGCACTGCGACAGCGTTTGCGCCGCTTTCCGCAACTCAGGCTCGGGATAGCCGATTTCGAGTTCCGGAAATGTCGGACTGATCGGCATGACGTCGCGAACGTCTTGCAGCATTAAATCTTGCGGCAAAAACAACGCCGCCGGACGCTGCCTGCCTGTGCTCAGAGCGACCATGGCGCGATCGACCAGACCGACCGTCTGATCGTGCGCCATGACAGTGCCGCGAAACTTGGTGCATGGCGCGAAGATCGATTCGAGATCGATTTCGTGATAATTGCCGCACTCTTCGTGAATGCGGTCGTGGTTGACTTGCCCGGCCAAAAGCAGAAGCGGGACGGAATCGGCCCAGGCTTCGGCGATGCCCGAAAGTGCGTTGGTCGCGCCGGGGCCGGCCGTGGTGCAGATCACGCCGGGCCTGCCAGTCGCGCGGGCATAGCCGTCGGCCATGTACGCACCGGCTTGTTCATTGCGAACAAGAATCGTGCGGATCTGGCCGTGCCGAACCAGGGCGTCGTAGATGGCGGTGGAATGCGAGCCGGGCATTCCGAAGACCGTTTTCACGCCATGGTGGAATAGGCGATCCACCAGCACATCGGCGCCGTTCAAGTCGCGTCCTCCTCGAAATTTCACGCTAGAGTTCCTGGTTTATAACCGACGCGGAACGCGCACGCCAGAGCCGACCGGAAATAAAATCCACGCACCGCCGCTTCCTCAGAGCGCCCATTCGCCGCGTTCTGCTCCAAGCAATCTTGACTCTCACGGTTGATTTTCTTATCGTCCTCGCGGAGTCGGAAATCGCTGTATATCGAAGTCCCGATGTGCCGACCAAGGAAGCATGACGCCCGGTACCCAATGGAAAATGCGACCAAGTATGCTGACGAATTCGATCGGACGACTTGGAGCGAAGGTCCGCGAATTCGTCTTCGCATCGGCCGAGGAAACTGAAAGCGTCCTCTGGGCGAAGGCCACGACCAGCCCCCGACCGAATTGGCCGTTGCTTGCTGGGCTGCGCTTCGCGCTCGCAGCCGTCGTGCTCTGGGTTCATTGGTTTAGAATGCACCATCGGCCCGATCCTACAATGGCCATCGCCAGCGTGGGCCATGCGGCTGTCGCCTCATTTTTCATCATTTCGGGCTTCAGCATTCGTCATTCTTACATGAAACAATCCGCGGGATTTTACCGTCGCCGGATTCTTCGCCTGCTCCCCATCCATACCATGTGTTTTCTGCTTTCCGGCGTACCTTGGTTGATCTGGGGAAGCGCGATTCCGCTGCCGAATGGGCCCCTTCAGGCTCCGGAGTGGAGCCTGTCGGGCATCCGAACCGTCGCTCTGGCCAGCGTCATGATGAACGGTCTCTATGGAGGCGTTTACACCGGACTGGGCGTCACGTGGGCGCTGACGGTTGAAGTGTTGCTTTATCTTCTCGCGCCGTTGTTCGCAAAAATCGAGAGTCGCTCGGCTGGGCTTTGGGCCCTGATGGCAGGCTCGGCGTTCCTGTACTGGAAGTACGTTGCGCAACTGGGCGGCGAAGGCCTGTGCGGCGTCGCCATCATGGGCTGGCTATGGCTGCTCGGATGGCAGTTCAACCGCTACGGAACTCAAGCCTTCGTCCGGTCGCTGACGCTGCTGATGTCTCCGCTCATGATCTTGATTCACAACCCCGCCACGGCACGCGTCCTGGGGGTTTTGGTGGGAGCGAATGTGCTGATTTGCCACATGGACGAGATCCGTTTTTCGAAACGCATCAATGGCGTCCTCCTCTGGTTGGGAGACATCAGCTTTCCTCTTTACCTCGTGCATATTCCCGTTCTCTTGGCGTTCGGTTCCTTTTATCGACCGTCGCTGTATTTGGTCTTGGGGATCTCGATGGCCTTGTCCGTCATCCTGCTGAAATTGGAAGCCGCGTTCCACGCCTGGTACGACGTGAAGGCCAAAAACGCCGCAACTCTGATGCCGATCGCGCGGGCCGCCTGACGAGTCCTGGCGCCATCGCAATCGACAAAAAACGCAGGCGTCGACGCTATTGGAGCACGAATGAACCCATCGTTTCAAGCGATTTCCGAGCGCGCCAAAATCGCCATCGCCCATATCCGCGAATTCGTCTTCGAAACAGACACGGATCGCCGCTTCGTTTCCCACCCGACCGTCGCCGCTTGTCCACGGCCCAATTGGCCAGCTCTTGCGGGGCTTCGTTTCGTACTCGCCAGCATCGTCCTTTGGGTTCATTGGGCCGTGTTCTTTCTGCCCGCCGATCCTGCGAAGGCCATTCCCAGCGTTGGCCATGTGGCGGTCGCGGCATTCTTCATCGTTTCAGGTTTCAGCATACGACATTCGTATATGAAACAATCCGCGGGTTTTTACCGGCGCCGAATTCTGCGCCTTCTCCCCGTTCATACGCTCTGCTTTCTGCTCTCGGCGATCCCGTTCCTCATTTGGGGCTCCCGCGTCCCCCTGTCCGGACTTCCCGTCTCGGCTCCGGAAGCGAACTGGACCGGGATCACGTCGGTCGTTTTGGCCGCTGGGATGATGAACGGACTGTTCGGTACGTTGTATGTCGGCTTTGGAGTCACTTGGGCCCTGACCGTCGAAGTGCTGCTTTACTTGCTCGTCCCCGTCTTCGCGTGGCTCGAACGCCGTCCGGGAATGCTCTGGGCCGTTATCGCGGGGTCGGCGTTTCTGTACTGGAAGTGGATCGACCGACTGGGCGGGCTCGGCATCTGCGGAGTTGGGGTGATGGGCTGGCTTTGGCTGCTCGGCTGGCAGTTTCAACGCTATGGCTCAAAGCCGATCGTGCGCAGCGTCCTATTGTTGGCGTCGCCGCTCGTCGTACTCACGCACAATCCCGCTTTCGCCCGCGTGCTCGGAATTTTAGTTGGGACGAACATCCTCTTCTGCCACATGGATGACGTGCGTTTTTCCGCACGCATCAACCGCGTTCTTCTTTGGTTGGGCGATCTCAGTTTTCCGCTCTATCTCGTCCATATCCCCGTGATCACAGCGTTTGGCGCCTATCGCCCATCGTTTCTCTTGGCGTTCGGAATCAGCGTGGCGTTTTCGATCGCCATCCTGCACGCAGACACAGCCTTCCGCGCCTGGTATGGCCGAAAATCCACCGCAATCGCTCCGCCCAGCGAAATCGCCCGTGCCGCGTAACGACGCGAGCGCCGAAACCGGGCGCCCATGAACTCACGAGGGCACGCCGGAGTCGAACGAATTGGCCACTTCCGCGATCGGACCCAGCGCGAAAATCGCCGGCTTCACCAGCGGATAGCGATCGAGAACTTCGCGAATCGCTGCGAGATCGACCGCGTCGAACGCCTTCAGTTCGTCGTCGACGCTCAGGTATTTTCCCAGGTACATCCACGCCATGCCCAGCGCCTGCATGCGGCCCATTGGGCGTTCGCTGCCGCGCACGACGCGCGAGAGGACTTTGCTCTTGGCGGTGGCCAGTTCTTCCGCCGTCACGCTGTTCTTCTGCACTTCGGCGAAGATGGCTCCGATGCGAGCCAAAATCTCTTCGGCGTCTTCCGGATCGCAACTGTACGACGTGAAGAAGCCCCCGGCCCCTTGATAATCGTGAAACGAAACGTCCGCCGATTCCGCGAGGCCCGGATCGACGAGGTCCCAATAAAGCCGGCTGTTGGTGGAATCCCCGAGGATCATCGCGAGCACATCGGAGGCATGCCGCAAGGGATCGTCGCCGCCGGGAGCGGGGCTGATGAGCAGCACGTGTTCCTGCGTGACGGTCTCCTTCTTCAGCGTTTGGATGCGCGGATTGGATTGACAGGCGAAGACGTTCGCGCGCGGGGCGTCTCCCTTCGACCAAACGCCGCAATGTTTTTCGACAAGAGCCACGAATGCCGGCCAATCGAAATTGCCGGCGACGGAAACGATGATGTTCGGCGCGACATAGCGGCGATCGAAATAGCCCGCCATCTGGTCGCGCGTCAGATTCGTGATGCTCTCGACAGAACCCAGAACGCTATTGCCCAGCGGATGGGTGTCGAAGAACGCCTTCTTGGCATGGTCGTAAAGACACCAACCGGGCTGATCGTCGTACATGCCGATCTCTTCGATGATGACTTTCTTCTCCATGTCGAAATCGTCGCCGCGAAGGCTGGGGCGGAGGATGTCGGCGAGGATGTCGACCGCTTGCGGCAGATATTCGGGGAGCACGGCGCCGTAAAAGACGGTGTTTTCCTCGCTGGTGAAGGCGTTGTAATTCGCCCCAATGGCGTCGAAGTCGCGATTGACTTCAAGAGCGGAGCGCCGGGGCGTTCCCTTGAAAACCATGTGTTCGAGGAAATGCGACACGCCCGAAACCGCAGGCTCCGCTTCGTCCCGCGAGCCGGTCCGCACGAAAAAGCCGACCGCGACCGAGCGCGCGGAGGGAGAGACTTCGCCGATCAGCGTCAAACCGTTGGGGAGAACGTGATGATGAAACGACATGCGGGGGAATACCTCAATGCGTGGACGCGTGTCGGGCGGAAACCTGTAGGGTGGGTTGAGCGGAGCGAAGCCCACCAATAGGTTCGGAACCAAAAACGCATATCTGCAACTTTCGGTGGGCTTCGCTCCGCTCAACCCACCCTACGGGCTACGATCTAGACCGGTGAATCGAGCGCCTTGGGGCCGAGCGTCACGAGCGTCAGTTTCTCGGCAGGATACGTCTTCACGTAGTCGACGATCTTTGCAGGCGATAGGGCGTTGATCGCGGCTTGCACTTCCTCGATCGGACGCACTCGCCCCAAATAATACCAATCGGACGCCAACGCTCCGGCCCGCGCCGAGGTCGACTCCTCCGCCATGATGACCGAAGACTTGAGCCCCGCCTGAACGCGCTGCACTTCGTCGACCGTCACGCCTTCGCTGAGCCGGCGCAACTCCCCGACGGTGACGTCGAGCGTTTCTTGCGCCCGTTCATTCGTCGTGCCGGCATAGCCGACGATGGCGGCTCGATCTTTGAAGGTTTGATAGCTCGCATAGACCGAATAACAAAGCCCGCGTTTTTCGCGGACCTCCGTGAACAACCGCGCCGCCATGCCGCCGGAGAGAACCTGCACGGCCCCCTGGGCGGCATAGTAGTCGGGATGACCGAACGGAATGCTGGCGTACGCCAGGGCGATCTGCGTTTGCGTCGTTTCTTTTTCGATGTGGGCCACGCCGCCGAGAGCGGTTTCCAGAGCGAGCGTCGGCGCGGGTTCGCCTTTCCAGTCGCCAAAATGGCGGGCCACTTGATCCTTGAGGGCCGCCCATTCGATGTTGCCGGCCACCGAGAGAATCGTCCCCTTGGGGGTGAAAAGCTTTTGAAAATGGCTCGTCAAACCGGGCGATGTAATGC
>JBAXFO010000026.1:0-14950 GCA_037139885.1 Planctomycetota bacterium | reverse complement strand
GCAGCCATTCTTGAAACCGCGATCGACTGCATCTTCACCGCCGATCACGAAGGACGCATTCTCGAATTCAATCCGACCGCCGAGCGGACCTTCGGCTATCGGAAAGCGGAAGTTCTCAACCGGCCGATGTCCGATTTGATCGACCAGGACTCGTTCCAGCAGCTTCATCGCGGCGGCCTCGAACAGGTCGTCAAGAAAGGGGGCGGCTCGGCAGTCGGGCGGCGGCTCGAAGTGTCCGGCCGACGCGCCGACGGCACGATGTTTCCCGCCGAGGTCGCCATTACGGTCGTTTACCTGGAAGGCCGGCCGCTCTTCACCGCGTTTCTGCGCGACATCACCGAATCGCGCCGCAGCGCCGAGACGCTACGCCGCAAAGAAGAGGAGGCCCGCAAGCTCGCCCTCGTCGCCGCCGCGACCGACAATCTCGTCATCATCACCGACAGTTCCGGTTGCATCGAATGGGTCAACGAAGCGTTCACCCGCCGCACCGAATTCACGCTCAGCGAAGCCCTCGGGAAAAGGCCTGGCAGCTTCCTGCAAGGGCCGGAAACCAATTCCGCCACCATCGCCTACATGCGCGACAACGTCCGGCTCGGCAATCCCTTCAAGACCGAGGTGCTCAATTATTCGAAGACGGGCCAGAAGTACTGGATCGATATCGAGGTGCAACCGATCCGCGGCGCCAACGGGGAACTGCGTAACTTCATCGCCGTCGAGCGTGACGTCACCCAACGCAAGAACGCCGTGCGCGAGCTAAGGCAAGCGAAAGAAGCGGCGGAGGCGGCGAATCTGTCCAAGAGCCAGTTTCTCGCCAACATCAGCCATGAAGTCCGCACGCCCATGGGCGCCATCCTCGGTTTTGCCGACATGCTGCTCGACCCCAAGCTCCCCGGCGACGAACGCTCGCGCTGCCTGCACGCCATCCGCCGCAACGGCAAGCATCTGCTCGAACTGCTCAACGACATTCTCGACCTTTCGAAAATCGAAGCGGGCAAACTCGACATCGTCTTCGAGCCCTGCTCGCCGTGGCAGGTCGTTTCGGAAGTCTTCTCGATTCTGCGCGTCCCGGCCGTCGAAAAGGGAGTTGTCCTTGAGCTGTCTCCGGAGGGGACTCTGCCCGAGATGTTCGAGACCGATGTCGCCCGCCTGCGGCAGATCCTCGTCAACATCCTGAGCAATGCCGTCAAATTCACCGCCAAGGGCAAACGAGTCAGCCTCACGCTGGTCGCAAAACCCAACGCGAACCCGAACGACTCGTGGCTGCACTTCATCGTCGACGACGAAGGCATCGGCATCCGTCCCGACCAGATTGTCGAGCTTTTTCAGCCGTTTCAGCAACTCGACAGTTCGACGACGCGCCGCTTCGGCGGCACGGGATTGGGCCTCAGCATCTGCAAGAAGCTCGCTCAGCTTCTCGGCGGCTCGATCGCCGTCGAGAGCGTTCCCGACCGCGGCAGCCGCTTCGAATTGCGGTTGCCGCTCGACGTCAATCGCGTCGACCGGTGGATCGACGCCGCCGATCTCGACGAAGGCGTCCTCTCGTCCGATTCCTATGCCGAAGATGAGTCCGCTTCGATGCGCGGTCGGATCCTCGTCGCCGAAGACACGCGCGATATTCGTCGCATCCTTGAGTATCACTTGACGCGTGCCGGGTACGCCGTCGAGTTCGCCGAGAATGGCAAGATCGCCGTCGAGAAGGCGCTCGCGGGGGCTTTCGACCTGATTCTGATGGACATGCAGATGCCGGAACTCGACGGCTACGAGGCCACGAGCCAGTTGCGGCATCAAGGCTATCGTCGGCCGATCATCGCGTTAACGGCACATGCCATGAAGAGCGAGCGCGAGAAATGCTTGAAGGCAGGCTGCGACGAGCATCTGGCGAAGCCGGTCGAGCCGGGCGTTCTCATCGGCACGATCGCTCAGTTCTTGTCGGGGCCGGCATTCGCGGAAAGCGCCGCGCCGCCGCCGAGTTCGCTCGACGAGGACGCGGAATTCGCCGCGCTCATCCGCGAATACCGCGAATCGCTGGTCGGCAATGTCGCGGACCTTCGGCGAGCGTTCGCCGTGGGCGACATGCGCGGAGTCAAAGCGCTCGCGCATCGCAACAAGGGAACGGCCGGGATCTTCGGCTTTCCCGAACTGAGCGAGACCGCTGGCTTGCTCGAACAGGCGATCGCGGAGAGCCAGCACGAATCGCTGGTGGCGGAGTTGATCGAGGAGTTCGACCGGATCGCGGGGCGGAGCGCGGCGAAGGAGGCGTAATGGGACGGCACGTTTGCAACGTGCCCGAGTTTTTCAGGCACGTTGGAAACGTGTTGCCACGAGGAATTAAAAATGCGCCGCGACCGCCTGAGCGAAATCGCCGAGCCAGGATTCGGACGCGTTCGGCGGCGTCGCGCAGGGATCGTAGATCACTCCACCCAACGTCGCCTGGGCCGCAACGAGCGCCCGCAGCGCCGCCTCGATTTGCGGATCCGTCGTCTCCGAATCGACGCACAACACGACGCTCTCGGTTTCCTTGACGATGAGTGAGTTCTCCAGATTGTCGGCAAGCGAGCCGACATGGACGATCACCCGATCGAATTGCTCGGCGGCTTGTCGCAGGACAGTGCGGACATCGGACGCGGCAAGAGTCGGCGTCCGTTCGCCGCCGGACATATTCCAGGGAAGCAACGACAGAAATTCGATGTCGGTCGCGCTGCAAACGCTCTGCAAATCCGCTCCGGCGAGAGCCTCGGCGAGTCCGACGTTGGGCCGCTGCGTGCGCCAGGACGCGTTCGACGTGCGCCGCGAAAGTGCAGGATCGGCGGAACCGAAATCGATCAACAATGTCTTTCGTTTCGACTTCGCCAGGGCCACGGCAACGGCCGTCGAGACATCTTCGCACAATGCGCCGCGACGCGCCGACGACAGCGCGAGCACCCGCACATGCTGCAGATCGGGATCGAGTTGCAATGCGGTTGCGATCTCGCGGAAGCTGCGCACGGCCTCGGTCGCGAATTGCGGATCGTTCCGAGACGGTAATGTTCCCAGGAGAGGCAAATCGAACCCACATGCCGGCAAATCGCCGACGAAACGAAGCCGGCGATCGAGCAGCGCGAGGGCCCCGACGAGCCCGAAGCCGAACGCGAATCCCGCCGCTCCGCCCCCCAGGGCCATCACGCGGCGTTTATCCTTGATTGGCGCCCGCGGCAGGTCTCCCTCGTTGATGACGTTGATCTGACCTACGACCGACGAATCGACGCGGAGCTGATCCAACTTGTTTTGATTCTCGCTGAGCCGGTCCTTGGTGATGCGGTATTCTTCTTGCAAATTCGCGATGATGAGGCTCTTGCGGCCAATCTCCAACGAGCGGTTGAGCGATTCTTCGAACAGCTTTTGCAGATTCGTGAGCCGTTGATGGAGCGAATCGATGGCGGCCGGCGTTGGCACGCCTTCCAGGGCGCCCATATTGTTCACGAAACTGGTGCGGCGAAAATTGCGGAATTCCGTCACCCGGATCTCAATTCTCTTGTCCATCTCAGTCAAGCGCTTCTTGAGCGAGACAACATCCGGATGCTTCTCGCCGGCGTAGTTCCGATAGCCGGCAAGCTCGGTCTCGTAACGGCTCTTCTCTTCCAGCAACTTGCGAAGAATCTCGTCGCTCGTGGCGACTTCGCTGGCCGGCATGTTCTTGAATGTGTCCCCTTTGCCGAGCGCCGCCTCCATCAGGATCAGATTAATCTCCGTGTCTTTGACCATCGTTTCGAGCCGGTTCAGTTCGGCCGTCTTGGACTGGTGGAGGAGTTTCAGATCGTCGGTGCCGTATTCATTGGCGATGTCAGCGATCGTTTTGCGTAGCTCGCCGAGTTTCTTGGCGAGCGCGGCCGAACGCTCTTCGGACGCGATCAGCCGCTGGTTGCCGCTGCGGTCGCCGTGAATTTTGAGATAAGACTGAATCAGGAGGCGGACGCCGTCGCGCGCGGCGGCCGGCGTAGCGTCGGTGTAGGAGATATTGATGATTTCGCTACGGATCGGATGCGGCCGCACCACGAGCGCGGCATAGATGGGCAGTTTTCGTAGCACGTAGAACGGGATCTGGGCGAACGCCGACGCCGGCACGAGATCGCGTCCGAAACGTCGCCACGCCCGAGCCATGGCGAACCCGCCGACTGCCAGCACAGACGCGAGGACCGCCGCGCCCCACCAGAAACCCGTCGCGACGCCGATCGCCACATGGACTGCCAGCACGGTCATCGGCTGCCGGCGTTCGCGCACCGGCTGCGAAGAGATCCGGCCTCCGTACACGAGCTCACGCACTTCGGCCGCTGGATTTTCGCAAGCACCTGCTGCGCGTTCCTGGCGAACCAGGCCGATCGGCTCTGGGTGGGAAAAATGCTGACCGTGTCGGGACTGGGACTGTACCACGTCGCCGCGATGATCGCGGGCCTGCCGGCGCTGCTCCTGGCGTGTGTGGCGGCGCATTTCCTGGTGCCTTACTACAGCCGACTGCGGCGCGACGGCGGCCGTGCCGATGCCATCGCGGCGTTTCTCCAGTCGCATCGCCTGGGCGTGATCGCGGCCTGGGCCATGACGTGCGGCTTGCTCGCATTCGGCCCGGAACTCGTCGGTTTTCTCTACCGCGGGCCCTATCTCGAAATCATCGAACTGTTGCCGATCTTGGTATGGATCAACTGGTTTCAAATGCTGCAAACGCTCGGCAACGCCTGGGGCCTCGCCAACGGGAAGCCGGCGTTCTCTGCGGCAGCCAACATCGGCAAGCTGAGCGCGCTCGCCGGTTTTGGCTGGCTCGGCTGGCGGCTCGCGGGCATGTCCGGATTGCTTCTCGGCTTTCTCGCATCCGAACTCATTCGCTACGCCATGACGAACGCCCTGCTCTTTCGCCGCATGCCCGCCGTCTGGGTCGAGCATTTCGTGGCGACGCTCGTCCTTCTTGCGGCGTTCCTGGCATTTCGGTCGCTCAACGTCCAGGCGGCGGGAAGCGCGCTCGCCCTGCAAAAGGGAGTCGCTGGACTCGCGGCATTCGGCGTCCTGGCCGCGGCGTCGTACGTACTCAACCTTCCCGCTCGCTGGCGCAGCGACGAATCTCGCATGGCGCATGAAGCTGTTTGACCTTAAAAACTCTCACCTGGAGTGAATCGATGATGGGCCTCATTCGCAAACTCATTCAATTTTTGACGATGAAATACGGCTGCTTTCCCGGCCTCTTTCGAAGGATTTGTCAGCCTCGCGGCGAGGAATGGGCGGACTACCTGCGCCGCCACGGCCGTTTCGAAGCGATCGGCCGCAATTGCTCAATCGTGCCGACCGCGGTGATCACGGATCCCGCGCTCGTCCGCCTGGGCGACAACGTGCGTTTGGCGGCATGTGCCTTGATCGCTCACGACGGCGTCATCGCCATGCTTCACAATGCTTATGGCGTGAAGCTCGATTCGGTCGGCCGTATCGATATCCGCGACAACGTCTTCATCGGCTATGGGGCGATCGTGCTGCCGAACGTGTGCATCGGGCCCAACGCCGTCGTCGCCGCCGGAGCGGTCGTCACGCGCGACGTGCAACCGGGCGACATCGTCGGGGGTTCTCCCGCCAAGCCGATCGGCAAGGTCGATAACCTCGTGGCCAAACTGTCCGCCAAGATGGAGGAACTTCCTTGGGCCGATTTGATCAAGAAGCGAAATGGGGCGTTCGATCCGGACCTGGAACCGGATCTGGTGCGACAGCGCCGATCGTTCTTTTGGCATCCCGCCGAACCGCTCGGTCAGAAGCATTAAGAGGCTGTCCGGAAAGGGGTCCGTCCACATGCCCAATCGGTTTCAGGAAACCGATTGGCGTTCCCGGGTGTCCATGGTACTCTCAAGGAGTCGACGACCATCTTCATTCATCGTCCTCCACCAAAAATACCGACATCCGGCGACGCACGTCGCATTGATGGGAAACCGAGGGCTCCGATGCGCGAGAGTTTCGGGTACAATGCCACGACTGTGACGCCCCCTCAAAACGATCCAACTTGCGAATCCGCTGCCGGCGCAACCTTGCTCGACCGACTGCGTTCGTCGTGCCTCATTCGCCCGCGCGATTGGGACAATCTGCCTGCCGCCGCACAAAAAGAACTCGCCGCCGTCTCCAAGCAGGAAGAGTTGCTCGCCCTCTTGATCGCACGTCAACTGATCACGGAGTATCAGGCGGGCCGCAGTAGCGCCGGCACCACCCATGGCCTGATCATGGGGAACTACCGCGTGCTCGATCGCCTCGGCGTCGGCGGCATGGGCATCGTCTTCAAGGGCGAACACCTCCACTTGCCGCGCGTGGTGGCGATCAAGGTCTTACCGCAACATCCCGAACAAGACGCCCGACTCTTGAGCCGCTTTCTCGGCGAAATCTGGGCGGTCGCTCAGTTGCGCCATCCCAACATCGTCGGCGCAATCGATGCCGGCGAAGTTCCCCGCACCGATCCGAACGCGACCCGGCTGCACTATTTCGTGATGGATTACGTCGCCGGCGAGACGCTCGAAGACAAGGTCGCAAACAGCGGACGCGTCGCCGTCATCCCCGCGTGCGACTTCATCCACCAGGTCGCCTCCGCGTTGACGGAAGCGAACAAGTGCAACCTGGTCCATCGCGACATCAAGCCATCGAACGTCCTCGTGACGCCCGAAGGCCGCGCGATTCTGCTCGATTTCGGCCTCGCCCGGCAATTCGGCAATCGCTTCACCGAGCCCGGCACCATTCTTGGCACCATCGATTACATGGCCCCCGAACAGGCGCAGGACGCCAGTTCGGTCGACATTCGCGCCGACATCTACGGTCTGGGCGGCACTCTTTATTGGTGCTTGACAGGTCGTGCGCCGTTCGCGTGTACGGGGAACCCCGTGCAAGATCTCGTCGCGCATTATCAAGCGGCGCCCTCGGTGCGAAAGCTGCAACCCGATATTCCGAGCGAACTCGACGCCGTCGTCGCGCGCATGATGGCGCCGAACCCGGATGACCGGTACGCAAAGCCGGAAGAAGTGATGCACGCGCTCTTGCCGTTTATCAGGCCCGAATTGGTCAATTCGAGAATCAGCAATCTCGAAGCGCCTGGCGCAAACAGAGACCGCGAAACGTCGGCGGCGCGAACCCATCGGGTGCTGATCGTCGACGACGAAGCGGACGTGCGCCGCTTTTGCCGCCTCAGCCTGGGCGCCGGCGGAATCCAGTGCGACGACGCCGCCAACGGTGTCGCCGCGCTCGCAGCCATCGAGCAAAATCGCTACGACCTTATCCTGTCGGATGTCGACATGCCCGAGATGGCCGGCCGGGTCCTGTTGCAACGGCTGCGAGGTTCGCCCCCGAGTGCGCATCTGAAGATCATCATGTTTTCCGGCCGCGTCAGCGGTGATGAGATGTCGGAACTTCTCGCGGCTGGCGCCGACGATTACCTCACCAAGCCGCTCAGCATCGTGCAACTGCTGTCGCGCGTCCGGGCCGCCTTGCGACTCAAAGACGCTCAAGACCGCTCCGACACGCTCAGCATGCACATGCTGTCGGTCAATGCGGAACTGGAGCAAACCTTGACGGCCCGCGACAGCGACCTCGTCGCGGCGCGCAACACCCTTGTGCTCGCCCTGGCCGACCTGGTGACGCTTCGCGACATCGCTTCCGGCGACCACCTCGTGCGGCTGCAAAAATACTGCCGTTGCCTCGCGGAAGAAGCGTCCGTCATGCCGAATTTCGCCGGCCGAATCGATGCGAACTTCATCCGCATGCTCGAAACGTCGTCCCCGTTGCACGACATCGGCAAGGTCGGCCTGCCCGACCACATCCTTTTGAAGCCCGGCAAACTCGACGCCGACGAACGCCTTCTCATGCAAACGCACACGACGATGGGCGCCGAGACGCTCGACAAAGCAGCCCGGCGTCACGGGTTCGCTGTCTCGTTCATGCAAATGGCGATCGACATCGCCCGCCACCACCACGAACGCTTCGACGGCCGTGGCTACCCCGATCAACTGGTCGGCGCAGCGATCCCGCTGGCCGCCCGCATCGTCGCGATCGCCGACGTCTACGACGCCCTTCGATCGAAGCGTCCCTACAAACCCGCCCTGTCGCACTCGACCGCCCTGCACATCATCAACGAAGGCTCGCCCGGCCAATTCGATCCCAACCTGCTGCAAGCTCTTCACCGTTCGGCGTCGCAGTTCGAACGAATTGCCAAGGAACATGCCGATTAGAGTGCGTTGCCGACTTGTTTGCGACTTTGATGAGCAGTGATGGTCCTTCCTCCCAGCGAGCCGCGGAGAAGCCGTCGCATCCGCGCGTGGATCTTAACGCAATTTGGCCGTGTCCCGAATCCTGAACCATCCGTCGTATGAGCAATTGTGCGAGGTCAGCGACGGGATCGAGGTCGCGGACAAACCGATGCCGAACATCGCTCGGCCGCTGCGGCCGCAGTTTGCCTCCAACTACTTGGGACGGAAGTGTCCCCGTCGGCTGGCTTGTTCGACCACCCGAAAATGAGGTAATGAGATATTTTCCTTTTGAGAGTCGCCGCCATATGAAGTATCTTGGTAATCTCCTGCCCAGCGGTCTGTCCCCGCCGATGTCCTTCCTGACCCTTGAGACCTCGAACTTCCATGACTCACTTTCTTCGCTTGTCCGCCGTTGCCGGATTGGTTTTGATCGGGATGTCGTCGCCTGCCGATGCTCAACTCACGCCAGAGCAGCAGGCGGACATGATTTTGTTGAGCGCTCGCAAGGCGTTCGGCGAGAAGAACTACGTATTTGCGGCCGCGCGATTTCGCGAATTCGCCGACAAGTATCCGGCGAACAAAGAGGCGAACGCCGCCCGCTTTGGCCAGACGCTTTCGCAACTCGCGCTGCCGGAGAAGGATCGCAATGAGGCCGAGATCCAGGCCAACTTGACGCGACTCGCCGGCGAGAAAGAATTCGCGGACCGCCCCGCGGCGGCGTTTCGGCTGGCGCTGTTGATCCGCAATCAAGGACTGCGGGAACTGCCCAAACCGGACGCTCCTCCCGAGGAAACGGCTCAACGAACCGCGGCGGCGAAGGCGAAATTTGAGCAGGCCGCCGCCGCGTTCGCGGTCGCGCTGCCTCTTTTGCAAGCAGAGGCGAAAGAGCCGGGCGACAAGGAACTCAGCGAGGCCTGGCAATCGGTCGCCCGCGCCCGCTGCGATCTGGCCGAGATGCAACTGCGGCTCGGCAAGCTCAAAGAAGCTCAAGCGACCGCCGACCCGTTTCTGAATGATCCGAATTTGTCCCGCTCTCGCTACGTTGAATTTGGCCGTTACCTTGCCGCTCACGCCACGTTTTTGCTCGGCGACATCGCTGCGGCCCAAAAGGCGCTGACGATGATCGCTCCGTACTCGTCGCCCGATTTCGGCCCGCATGCCCGATATCTGCTGGCGCGGACTCATCACCTGTCCGAAGAGCGCGGCGACGCCCTCGCCCAATACGAACTCGCCATCGCAGATCACCAAAGGCACCAGGCGAATGCCGCCCTGATGCTGAAGGAACCACAGCGCTTCCAAAACGACCCGGTCAAGCGGGACGAATACGAGCGCACTCTGAAGAGGCCCACTCCGGACCATATCGCTCGGTCGCAGTTTTATCTGGGAGTGTTGCTTTACGAGGCGGGCCAGTTCGCCCAGGCCAAGACTCGCTTTCAAGAATTCGCCAAGGCGTTTCCGCAGTCGCCGATGAAGGTCGAGGCCGACCTGCGCACCGGGTATTGCCAGGTCCAACTCAAGGAATTCGCCGAAGCGCTCAAGACCCTGCAACCGCTCACCGACAAAGAGGCGCTCGGCGATCAGGTCTTTCTTTGGATCGGCAAGGCCCAGCTTGGCCTGGCTCCCAACCCGGCCGCCAATTGGACCGAATATCGCGCTCAGGCCGTCAATGCGATCAATACGCTCCGCGGAGCGTATGACCGCGCTTCCCGGCTGACCGACACGCCCGACACACGGACGCGGCGCGGGGAAATCCTCCTGGAAATCGCCGACGCTCTCCATGCCATCAAGGAACCCAAGGACGCCGGGTCGACTTACCAGGCCATCATTTCGGCCAAACTGCTTCCCGATCGGGAAGAAGAGATCTCAGTGCGGGTCGCCCAGGCGATGCACCAGGCGAAGGAGTTCACCGAGTCCGACGCTCGCTGTCTCGCGTTCTTCCAAAAGTTCCCTGCCAGCACGCTGACGGCGCCGGTCGCGTTCACGTTTGCCGAGAACGCCATCTTCCGCGCGGCCGCTCTGGAGAAAACGCCGCCGTCGCCGGATCGAAACAAGCAGCTCGCGGCGCTTTACGACGACGCGTTCAAACGGCTCCAGGTCGTTCTTGAGAAACATCCCGAATATCCCAAGATCCCGCTCGTTCGCTACAGTCTCGGTCTGACGCACTATCGCAAGGGCGATTTCGAGAAGGCGTATAAGGAATGGAGCGTGATTCCGCAAACCGATCGCGTCGGCGATTTGAGCCTGACGCCGTACCTGATGGCGGACTGCGTTCTCCGGCAAACGCCCGCGACGCTGGCGGCCGACGCCGATGCGTTGGCTGCGGGCAAGATCGAGGAGCAACTCAAGACCGCGGTCGAGTTGCTCGACGCGTTCGTCTCGGGCAATCCCAAGGACGACAATGCCCCCGACGCCTTGCTCAAATACGGTCTTTGCCAGCAGCGCCGGTCGAGCAGCTTTGCGGACGCGAAGGACAAGCAAGACGTTCTCGCCAACGCCCGGTCAGCTTACGAGCGCATCTTCAAGGAGTTTCCGAAATCCGACGCTCTGCCCGACGCGGTTTTCGAGCGAGCCAAGGTCATCGCGCGTCAGGGCGACATCGGCACGAGCGTCAACGAATTGCGGCGCTTCACGAAAGACCCCTTGGTTCAGGCCCGCGTCGCACCGATGGCGACGATCAATTTGGCCACTTTGCTCCGCGCTCAAAACAAGTCGGCCGAAGCGGCGGATCTCTTGCAAAAGGCCCGCGAACAGTTCGAGCAGCCGCTCTCGCAGGATCCGTCGCGGGCGGCTTGGGTTCTCTTGCTCCGCTTCCATCACGGCGCGGCGCTGCGCGAAGCCAACAAGCTCCCCGAAGCCCGCGCGGCGTTTCAGGCGGTCTTCGGCCCGGCGCCGAAGTCGGCCGAGGGCGTTGAAGCCGCTCTGCGCTTCGGGCAGGCTTTCAAGGAGGAAGGCCAGCAACGCATCGCTCTGGGCCGAAAAATGCTGGGCAATCCCAAGGAGGCGCCGCAAGCTCGGGACGTGATCGCCGACGGCTATCGAATCGTCGGTGAAGCGTCGTCCTACCTCGAATCGGCATCCGACCAATTGAAGACGACCGAGGGTTTTCAAGAACCGCGGGCACGCATGCTTTACGATGCTGCTTGGGGATGGCGTTTGGTCGCGGAACCGGAGCTCAAGGAGGCCAAGAATGCCGTCGCCCGAGACCTCTCGGCGAAGGCGAGCCCCAAGGGCGACAAGGTTTTCGTCTTCAATGTGCCGATCCAAAAGGTGCCGCTCCAGCCGGCGGAAAAGAAGTGCCGCGACGTCTACAAGAAGCTGATCGATCTCTTCGGCGACGCCCCTGTATCGGTCGAGGCCCGCTTCGAACTCGCCGAGCTTCTCGCCGATCGCGACGAGTTCGACCCGGCGCTCGCGATGCTCAATGAGGCGCTCGACCGCGAGCCGAATGTCGATCTCACCGAGAAGATCCGTTTGCGTTTGGGTTCGGTGCAGGCTGCAAAGGGGAACGCGAAGGCCGCGGCGACGCAATTCGAGGCCGTCTTGAATAATCCCAAGAGCCAGAATCTTCCCTGGGCTCAGTATCGCGCCGCGGAGTTGCTGATTCAAAACAAAGACTATGTAGCCGCGATTGCCCGGCTGGTTCATTTCCGCGACAATCCGCAATTTCAAAATGTCCCCGATTTGACCGATCGCGCACTCTTGCGTCTCGGCCAGGCGTATGCACTGACCGACAAACCCGGCGAGAGCGCCCAGGCGTTTCAGCGCGTGCTGAGCTCATTCCCCAATAGTCCTTATGTCGACGACGCGCGATTCGGCCTCGCGTGGGTGCTGCAGAAACAAGGCAACCTCGACGAAGCCAGCAGCTTGTACAAACAGGTCGTCGATCGGACGGCGAGCGATCTGGCGGCCAAGGCGCTGTTCCAGATCGGCACGATTCGCATGGAGCAGAAACGCTATCCCGAGGCCGCGTTCACGTTCCTGACGATTCCGAATACGTACGGTTACGCAGAGTACAGCGGCTACGCGCTTTTGAAGGCGGGCGAAGCGTTCCGCGAAGCGAACAATCGCGAGCAGATGGTCAGGGCGTTCGAACGCGTGATCAACGAGTATCCGAATTCCGACCTGGCCGTCGAGGCGCGGGAACGGCTTACGAAAAAACAGTAGCGAACGCCTCTCCCCACGCCGCTCTCCCCTGGACCTCCGAGAAGTCCCGAGGTCGAGGAGTGCGGACAAAACGAATCGACATCGATGGAGACTTGATTATGAATCCGCGTCGCTTCGCAATCGTTATCGCTTTCGTTCTGGCGATGTCGCCCTCGCGGGCTTGGACGTACATCGAAGTGCCGCACAGCTTCGGGCAAATCGTCGGTCAAGCGAGCAATATCGTGCTCATGCGCGTCGAAGCCGTCGACAAGGAAAAGAACCTGATCGTTTACCGTAAGGTGCGCGACGTCAAGGGAGTTCACCCGCAGGAAGTCATCAAGCACAACATCGGCCGGAACGGACTCCGCCCCGACGAATGGAAACCGACCATGGCCTGGGCCGAGCCGGGCAAGATGGCGGTATTCTTCTACGTCGGCGGGGCGAGCGAAACGTGCATCGGCAATTGGTGGTATCAGGCGTATGCGGGCGGCGAGTGGTGGAACCACGTCCATGGCGAGCCGTTCCTGTTACGCTCCTACTGCGGCCCGCCGGAAAAACTCCCCGCTTTGGTGACGGCGATGATGGAGAACAGGGAAGTCATCGTTCCGTGCATGGTCGACGGCGACAAGGAAGCCCTACACAACCGCACGGCGAAAATCCAGCGGCTCAAGGCCAGCCTCAAGCTGCAAAACTTCGACCAGAAACGCGACTTCGTCGGCTGGGGCGGCGAAGAATTTCGACGACTGCAGGGCATGCCCGGTTTCTCGCATATCACCGCGCTGGCCCGCACCGATCCCGATGCGCAGTCGATCTCCGCGGTCGACTTCGACAACGACGGCAAAGTCGATCTCTGTCTCGTCGGCGGCGGCAAGCTCATCATCTTGCAAAACAATGGCGACTCCATGAGCGAGATCTCGCTCCCCGGAATCGACGGCGCCCGGTCCGCGGTCTGGGGAGACTACAACGGCGACGGCTTGCCCGACGCGCTCGTCGTTTGCTCCGCCGGTCCCAAGCTGTTCACCAACCTCGGCAAGGGCCTGATGCGCAACGATACGCACCTCTTGCCCCGCGAGCCGTTCTACCATCTGACCGCCGCGGCCTGGGCCGACGTCGACGGCGACGGCCGCCCCGACCTCATCCTCGCCAACGGCTATCACGGCCTGCGAGTCTACCGCAATGTCGGCCTGCCGATTCCGCCGATTCCGGCCCTCGCGAAATTCGGGCCATGGTCGTTCCTCGGCCCGGTCGATTACAATCTCGAAAAAGGCTTCGAAGCCCCTCATCCCGCCGAGGCGCTCGACCTCAAGGCCGAATACGTCGGCAAGGGGGGCCACAAGATCCGCTGGCAACCTGGTAACTTCACCGACGGCGCCACGAATAATCTCCTCAACCTCTTTCCCGCGGACATGCGCACCTGGGTCGGCGCGTACCTTCATCGCACGATCGAAGTCGACGTCCCGACCAAGCTGCCGGTTAGCTTCGGCAGCGACGACACGCTCACCGTTTGGCTCGACGGCAAGAAGCTCATTTCGGATCCCAGCCATCGGACCTGCGCCGCCGATCAAAACACCGCAGCGCTCACTCTCGCACCTGGCAAGCACGAACTTCTCATGAAGATCTGCCAGAGCGACGAAGACTTTGCGTTCTACTTCAATTACCCCAAACTCGAACGCCCCATTCCTCAGGGCCTGGCTTTCGAAGACATCTCGAAGAAGTCAGGTCTGGGCCTCGACGGGCCGGCGACCAATCTGAAGCACGATTCGCTCGCCGTCTGCGATGTCGACGGCGACGGCTTGCCCGATTTTCTTTACGGCAATCTCCTTTTCCTCAATCGCCCCGGCGCCGACAAAACGCCCGCTTTCGTCGAGTCGAAAAACTGCGGACTCGATTTCCAACCGTACAAGGCGGGCGCCGTCTTCGGCGACTTCGACAACGACGGCGTCCCCGATCTGTTCGTGCCGCAGAAGACCACCGGCAAACTCTATAAGGGAGACGGCGCCGGCCGATTCGTGGACGTCACCGCTCAATCGGGCGACCTCTCCGGTCCGCTCGCCTGGGCCACCTCCGCAGCCTGGGGCGACCTCGACACCGACGGCAACCTCGACCTCGTCGTCGGCTGCTTCAAAGGCCCGAATCGCTTCTTCAAGGGCGATGGCAAAGGGGGCTTCGTCGACGCCACCGCCGCCGTCGGTCTGGACCAGAAGATTTTCAACACCCAGGCAGTCGCCTGCGTCGACCTCAACGGCGACGGCCAACTCGACCTCGTCTTCAACAACGAAGGACAAGACAGCAACATCCTCCTCGGCAGCGGCGGCCTCGCATCGACCAAACGCATGCCGCTCACCCTGCGGGTGCAGTCGAGCGTCGGCGCCACCGGCAGCCAGGCCCGCGTCGTCGACAAGGCGGGCAAGACCCTTGCCACGCAATCGCTCTACGGCGGCGCTGGCCGTGGAAGCCAGCAAGCCAACCTGTTCCGCTTCGCCCTCGAACCCGGCGCTTATCAGGTCCAGCTTCGCTTGAGCAATGGCCAGATCCTGAATCGCGAATTCACCATCGGCGACAGCCCCGTCCGCGGCATT
>JBAXFO010000025.1:0-15083 GCA_037139885.1 Planctomycetota bacterium | reverse complement strand
TCTCGACCGCGCCACCCTCGCTCACGCGTCGGGCTTCCAGCGAAACCGCGCACGGTCATTTAGAAGACATCGGCGCTCCGAGGATCCTTTGCATGCCGTTCGTTCTGCTGTTGCTCGCGTTCCTGCTTTACGCGCAGGAGGGGTGGGCGCCGCCGAGATTCGATCTGACGCCACGCGACGCCAGCTTGTTCACGCTCGCGGGCATGGGGGCGTTCGTCATCGTCGCGGGGGTCATGTCGCTGACCATCTGCCATTCGCTCCACCTTGCCGCGTACGATCGCTACGCCATCCTCAAACGTTTCTCGAAATGGCGGCGCTGGCACTTCTTCGGCTTTGCCGGGTTCTTCGTCGCGAGCCTTTATGTTCTTGGTTGGGGTTGGGCGGTCGAGTCGTTTCTGGGCGATTCGCCGTTCGTCAAGCTCCTGGTCTTGCTGCCGTTTCTGAGCGGACTGATCCTGTCGTGGGGATTCTTTTACGATGTCGATCGGGCGTCGCATGCGATGCTTTGGCTCTCGGGCGACACGAAGTTTCCCAGCCGGTCGTCGTACCTCGCGCTCACCATCCGCCACAATTTCATGCTGATGGCGCCCCCGCTCGTGCTCATGACGGCGCAAGACTTCCTGCAAAACGTTTTCCCCGATCTCAAGAACCGCGAAGAATTCCCGCTGCTCACGCTCGCCGTCCTCGGCAGCTTGATGGCCGCGTCGATCGTTTTCAGCCCGCTGGTTTTGCGCTTGTTTCTCGGCCTGACGCCGCTGCCTCCCGGCGAACTTCGCGACCATCTCGCGGCCACCGCCCGCCGGCTCAATTTCCGTTACAGCGATGTGCTGGTCTGGAATACGCGCCGCACCATCGCGACGGCCATGGTCATCGGCACGTTTCCCCTCTTTCGCTACATCATTTTTACCGATCGCCTGATCGAAGAATTGTCGACCGACGAAATCGAGAGCGTGTTCGGCCATGAGGTCGGCCACATCAAGCATCATCACATGAGCCTGTACACGCTCTTCCTGCTCTTGAGCCTGATCATGCTCGGCGGACTCTGGGATTTGGCGCGCAGCCACATCGCCGACTGGGGCCTCGCCTGGCCGGAGCTCGCCGAGATCATCGGCCATCAGGAATGGTTCTTGGTCGTCGTCGTGGTCTATATCTTCTTGGTGTTAGGCTTGTTGTCCCGGCACTGCGAACGGCAGGCGGATCTGTTCGGCTGCCATGTCGCCACGCGGGACGCCTTCATTCGGGCTCTCGAAAAAGTCGCCGATCTCAACGGCATGAGCCGCGAACGCCCCGGCATCTTCACCGCCTGGCAGCACTGGACCATCGGCCAACGCGTCGAGTTCTTGCGCAAACTCGATACCGATCCCGCGTTGGAAGCGCGCGCCCAACGGCGGATCGGTCTCTTGAAATGGTCGCTGACCCTGGCTCTTTGCGCCGTCGTGCTCGTGCTGCTGACCGCCAATCCCTGGAACTGGTTGAAGATCCTCTAATCAAGTCACGCCGTGCCCAGATAAGGCAACACGTACGGCCCCTTCGGAATCACCGCGACGCGGGCGTTCGGCCCATATTCGCTCAAACTTTCAGCGACCGCCTTCTCGACGCTTTCCGCCGGTTCGACATGGCACGCCCGGAGTTTCTCGGCCGAGAGACCGTTGCTGACGACCTTCACCTTGCAACGCTTGCTCACCTTGACGAACTCTTCGAGCTGCCATTGATCCATCACGAAATAGTTCTTCCCCAGAATGCACGTCATGAACGCTTCAAGGTCGGCATGCTCGGTGAAGAGCTTTTGGAATTCCGGCGAGCCGACCCCTTCGCTGAGGCTGGCCGCGATCACGATCGTGCCGCCTTGCTTGACGATGGGCAGCGCTCCGATCAACCCCTTGATCGCTTGATACCACGTCGTGTCGAGCGGATAGCCCGCGGCCGAGGTGACGACGACATCGACCGCCTCCGCCACCGGCACGCGCACGATGCTCTCGACGAACTTGACCCCTTCGCGCCACGCGTGCTCCATATGCCCGGCTCCGACCCACGTGATGTTGCGGCCGCCGTCGATGCAAACGTTCACGATGAAATCGCACCCCGCCATCCAGGCGATGCGGGTGTTTTCCTCATGCACCGGATTGCCGTCGACGAACCCGCAGTCGGCCTTCGGGTGCTCCAAAAATTTGGGACTGTGCCAGATTTTCACGGTTTCGAGTGCGGCGATGCCGGGGCAGATCACCTTACGGCCACCCGAATAGCCCGCCATCAGGTGCGGCTCGATGAGGCCGGTCGTGATCTTGAGCTCGGCTTCGACATACCGGCTATCGATCCACGCGGGCACTTCGTTCGGCGTCGTGCCGAGGTAAGTGTGCTCTTCGAGAACTTTGCCGTGATGGTTTTCGATGCGATAGTTCTTCATGATCTCCGCGCCGACCATTTCCTCCATTTCGGCCCCTTCATTGGGGCGATGCAGGCCGGTGGCGTTGAGAATGCAAATTTGGTCGCGCGGGATGCCCTGCTCTTCCAAAATCTTGAGCATCGGCGGCAGGATCAGCTTGTTCGGCACGGGCCGGGTGATGTCGCAAATGACGATGCACGCCGACTTCTTGCCGCGGGCGAGCTCGGCGAGCGGCGGCGTGCCGATCGGCTTCGCCAGAGCGTTCCCGATCGCCTGCACGGGATCCGCGAGCGGCGCAGCGTCGCGAATCGCGAGCGGGCCGACAACGCGGTCTTGCGGCAGTTCGACATTCAATCCCGTTCGGCCGTAATCGAGCTTGATCTTCATGGCAATGATTTTCGCAGGTGAAGGAATCGTAGAATCTGTTGATGGGATTATACTTCCCCCGCACGGCTTCGTATTTGCATTTTGAACGGGATCCGTCATGGCTGAACTCTCGACCGATTCACTCGAACGGGCCCCCGGGCACGTCAAACGCTATCAGCGGCAAAAGCTGTGGGCGGAAGCCGGCAGCGCCATCGCGGCGTTGGTCGCGCTCATCCTTCTCGCAACCGTGGTCGGCCCGGTCGTCGGCGAACATCTGCGTCGCGAATTCGGCGGCGAGATGTGGTCGAAGCTGATCGCGGTGGCCGCCATGATCGCCGTCACGCTCGAACTCGCGACGCTCCCCATCGACTTCTGGTCGAGCTACATCGTCGAACATCAGCACGGCCTGAGCACGCAGACGCTTTTCGGCTGGGTCGTGCGCCGCATCAAAGGCTACGCCGTCGGCGGCGTTCTCGGCATCGCTCTCATTTGCGGGCTGTACGCACTCCTCTGGCAGACCGGCGACTGGTGGTGGCTGTGGGCGACGGCCGGTTGGCTCGCCGTCACGCTCGTCCTCGGCCGACTTCTGCCGATCGTGATCCTGCCCCTTTACTATCGCTTCAATCGGCTCGACGACGAAACGTTGCTGACGCGACTGCGCGCTCTTTGCGAAGGAACGGGCCTCAATGTCGAAGGCGTTTACAAACTGCACATGAGCGATGAGACGCGGAAGGCGAACGCCGCGTTGGCCGGCCTCGGCAAGACACGACGCGTTCTCCTGGGCGACACGCTGCTCGACACCTTCACGCCCGACGAGATCGAGGTCGTCTTCGCCCACGAAGTCGGGCATCACGTGCATCAGCATCTCGTCAAGATGATCGTCTACCGGGTCGCAGTGTCGTTGGCGGGCTTTTGGCTCGTCGACCGAATCTTGCGAGCCGCGGCCCCGAGCCTTGGCTATCAAGGCTTGACCGATCCGGCGGCATTGCCGCTGGTGTTGTTGGTGATCACTGTCTTTGGGTTGATTCTCAGCCCGCTCGGCAACGCGCTCAGCCGCTACTTCGAAGTGCAGTGCGACACCTATGCCTTGCAGCGCACCCATCGGCCCGACGCCTTTCGCTCGGCGTTCGCGAAACTGGCGCGCATGAACAAATCCGATCCGGATCCGCATCCCGTCGTCGTCTGGCTCTTCTACGATCATCCCCCGATCCGCGAACGGCTCGCTCTCGCGGATCGCGTGTTGTGATGGACGACGCATTGACATTGCTTTCTTGATTGCGAATAATCTCCCTCGACAGAATGAGTTCGATAACGCCGAAGTGCAAGTCGGCAGCCTGTCCCACATGACTTTCCTGAGGAGGACACCTCGAGTTGAACGCATCACGCCTTGTCTCGCTCGGCATGCTCCTGATCGTCTCGGCGACGGCGCCCGCGCAGAACGACAACAAACCGCTCATCTGGGGAGCCGACCCTGACGGCGGCGTTCCCTACGTCTTTCTCGATCCCAAAAACAACGACAAGTACATGGGCGTCGAAGTCGACATCGCCGACGCTCTATCCCGGCAGATGAAGCGGCCCATCGTCTTTCGCAATCGCAAGTTCGAAAACCTCATCAGCGACGTCGAACGCGGCGACATCGATTTCGCCATGAACGGCATCGAAATCGTGCCCGCGCACATGAACCTCGTGCGCTTCACGAAGCCGTATTATCTCTACCAACTGCAACTGGTCGTCCGCGCCGATGCGAAAACGGAAACTCTCGACGAAATGAAGGAGAAAGGACTCGCCGTCGGCACGCTCGGAGCGACGGCCGCCGCGAAGTTGCTCGGCGAACGCGGCGTCACTACGGAAATCTACGAAGATCAAGAAGGCCCGTATAAAGATCTGAGCATCGGCCGCCGCGTCTCGGGCGTGCTTCTCGATCTGCCGGCGGCTCTCTACTATGCCGCCCCCGATGGCCATCTCAAACACAGTCGGCAGATCCCGGGACTGCGTTTCGTCGGCGCTCCCTTCGCCGAGGGCTTTTACGGCATCGCCGTCCACAAGGACAACCCGCAACTGCAAGCCGACCTTAACGCCGCCATTGACGCCTTGGTCGAAAGCGGCGAACTCAAGCGCATCCTGCAAAAGTGGGAGCTGTGGAACGCAGACCAATATCGTCTTGCGACGCCGCCGACGATCGAAGCGAGCAACGAGCGGATGACGTTCGGCATGTACTTTCCGCTCCTTCTGGAAGGGGCGGCGATGACGGTCGCGATCACCTTGGCGAGCATGGCCTTGGCGGTGCTTTTGGGTTTGCCGATTTCGCTGTGCCGCCTTTATGGACCCCGCCCCGTGCGATGGCTGGCGATCGTCTACGTCGAATTCTTCCGCGGCATCCCTGTCCTGCTGCTGCTTTACTTCCTCTACTATGGCCTCGCGTCGCTGTCGCCCCATCTGCAAATGGGCCCTTTGACCGCGGCCATTCTCGGCTTCGGACTCACCTATGCCGCGTATGAAGCCGAGATCTATCGGGCCGGGTTTTTGTCGATCCCCAAGGGCCAATGGGAGGCGGCCGCGTCGCTGGGCATGCCGGCGCCGCTGACGTTTCGGCGCATCATTCTGCCGCAAGCGATTCGCGTCATTCTGCCGCCAATGACCAACGATCTCGTCGCCCTGTTCAAAGACACGAGCGTGGTCAGCATCATCGCCGTGGTGGAACTGAGCAAGACGTATCAAATGCTGACCAAGTCGGGCGGCGGTTATTTGCAGATTGGATTGGCGACGGCGGGGCTTTACCTGATGATGTCGGTGCCGCTGGGATATCTATCGCGTTATCTCGAACATCGTTGGGGGATCAAATAATGGCGGGAATGCCCATTTCGCTCACCAACGTTCGCAAGCGTTTCGGCACGCGGACGATCCTCGATGGCGTCAGCCTTGAGATCCCGGCGGGGGAGGCCGTGGTCATCGTCGGGCCTTCCGGCGGCGGCAAGTCGACGCTTTTGCGCTGCCTGAATGGGTTGGCGCTGGTCGATGAAGGGTCGATTCAAGTCGGCGAACATTCGCTCGCGGGAGGCCGTCAACTCGCGGCCGCCAAGATCAGCGCGGTGCGTCAATTGTTCGGGATGGTCTTTCAAGACTTCCAACTCTTTCCGCATCTGACGGTGCTTGAAAACGTCATTGAAGCCCCGATGCATGTTCGCGCTCAGCCTCGCGAACTCGCCACCCTGAAAGCTCGCGAGATTCTTAAACGCGTCGGCATGGCGGATCATGAGTTCAAGTATCCGAGCCAAATCTCCGGCGGGCAGAAGCAACGCGTCGCCATCGCCCGCGCCTTGGCGATGGAGCCGCAGGGGCTTCTTTGCGATGAGATCACGAGCGCCCTCGATCCCAAGCTCAAGGCCGAGGTCATCAGCGTGCTGCGCGACTTGAAGAGCGATCGCTTGACGCTCATCGCCGTCACTCACGAGTTGGGCTTCGCCCGCCGCGTCGCCGATCGCGTCATCGGCCTTTTTCATGGGCGCGTGCTCGAAGACGGGCCCCCCGGCGACGTTCTCGAACGGCCCCACAGCCGCGATATGCGCGAATTCTTGGAACAAGCGTTCGTTTGAAAACTTGAGCGATCGGCCCGATTGTCTTACGATGGAGATGTCGGCCCGCACGGAATGATGTGCCTCACCATGGAAAACTCGGACCTCTCTCCGGAACTGCAAATCAAGGCTCAGGCTCTTGATTGGATCCTGCGCGCTCTGGAGAGCGTCGCCGTCGCCTTCAGCGGCGGCATCGACAGCACCGTGGTCGCCGCGGCCGCCCATCGGGCTCTCGGCGAACGCGCGATCGCCGTCACCGCCGACAGCGCCAGCGTGCCGCGCTCGGAGTTGGCGGAGGCGAAGGCTCTCGCGCAGCGGATCGGCATCGCGCATCGCATCGTCTCCACACGCGAGTTCGAAGACGCCGACTACATTCGCAACGACGGCTCGCGCTGTTTCTTTTGCAAGGATGAGCTCTATTCGCGCATCGAAGATTTGCTGCCCGATCTCGGGGTTGCCGTCATTTGCAGCGGTGCGAATCTCGACGACATGGGCGACTACCGCCCCGGTTTGAAGGCGGCCGCCGACCATCGCGTGCGGCATCCGTTGCAAGAAGCGGGCTTCACGAAGGCGGACGTTCGCGGCCTGGGTCGCCACTGGCGATTACCCACCTGGGACAAGCCCGCATCGCCCTGCCTTTCAAGCCGGCTCGTGCCGGGCCTGGAAGTGACCACCGAGCGGACGCGCCGCATCGAAGAGGCGGAGGCGTATCTACGCACGCTCGGCCTGCGCGAGCTTCGCGTCCGCTTGCATGAAGGGGAGTTGGCGCGCATCGAGGTGCCGGCCGAGGCCATCGCGATGCTGGCCGCCGACCATGTTCGCGCCGAAATCGCCCGCGTCATGAAGGACCTGGGCTTCCGCTTTATCACGCTCGATCTCGAAGGATTTCGTTCGGGCAATTTGAATCAACTCATCTCGCTCGAAACGAAGCGAGCCTTTTCGAACACGGAACCGTCATGAACCCCCTGCCCGCTCCCAAAGCGCTCAACGATTTCTTTCTCGACGCACGCAGCCGTCTGCTCGATCTGGCGGCGTTCCTCGACCGCATCCAGCGCGGCCCCGGCGGCGTCGACCAAGATCCCCGCATGGAGAAGATCCGCAAAGCCCTCGAAGCGCTGCACGATTCCGCCGGCGGCCGGGCCGAACGCATCCAACAAATCTTCTCGCTCGACTATGACGCCGCCTGGGAAAAGCCCAAGCCCCGGCTCTCGTGATCACGGCACGACGTATTCCGTCTCGAGCGGCCGTTCCACAATCGCGCCGTTCACTTTGCGAACCGCGTAGGCCTTCCCCTGGGGAATCGTACTGATCACGCGTTTGAGTTGATCGCCTTCGTAATAAAGCCCCACCCCTTCGTCGCAACCGACGCCGTCGCCGATCATGGCGAATCCTGAAAGACGATAGAAGCCGACTCAACTTCCGCGGTACGTCGAATATCCGAACGGGCTCAGCAAGAGCGGCACATGATAATGGCCTTCCACGGGATTGTAATGAAAATGCACAGGCACTTCGGGATAGAAGCCGCGCACGCCGAGAGAGGCGAAATAGGCGTCCGTAAGAAACCGTAGCCGATAAACTCCTGTGTCGAGACGGGCGTCGTCCGGCAGCAGCGACGCGATGCGGCCATCGCGATTGGTCGCTCCCTGGGCGAGATGGATCCAGGCGCCGTCGCTGTCTTGCCGATCCAGCCGCACGATGATGCCTTCGGCGGGCTTGCCGCGGGCGGTGTCGAGAACGTGGGTCGTGATGGGGCTCATGAACATAACCTCGGCAATCGGAGGCGGGTGATTTTCGTTTGTTCGGCGGCTGCGATCGTGAGTTCTTGGTCGGGCGCATTATGCAGCCGTCGCTGAAGGAGTGCAAGCATCTCGTCGGCGGTCTTACCCGTGGCGCACACGATGAAGATATGGCCGAAACGCGCTTCGTAGACGCGATTGCCTTCGGCGAGCGCTTGCAAAACCCCTTCCGCGGCAAGTTGGACGCCGCTTTGCTCGTGGGCTGAAAGGGCGGCCGTGCTGGCGAACTTCGCGCGGAGCGAATCGACGCCGCCGATCTTGGGATGAGCGGCAAACGCTTCGAGCCAATCGTCGCGATCCAACTCCGCTTCCGCGGCATCGGCCGCGGCGAACAGTTCCGCCATGCTTGCAAACGGGCGCTTCGCCGCCATGCGCTCGGCCCAGCGCGTCGACCCGCAACAGCGCAAAAGTTCGGCCCGGGCGGCTTCGTCCGGGAGTCGATTGAGAGAATCCAGATCGGGCATGGCGTCACCTCGTTTTGACAAGCGCTTGACCCGTCGGCGCTGCGGCGAACGTGCCGGCGAAGTAGACGGCCTGGCCGCGGAGGAATGTCGTTTCGACGCGCCCCCGCAAACGCCGGCCATCGTAAGGGGTCGCCTTGTGCCGATGCTGAAGCTCATGGCCGACGACGGTCCATTCCGCGTCAGGATCGAAGACGACCAGATCGGCGTCGAGCCCCGGAGCGATCGCGCCTTTGCGATGATCGAGCGCGATCAACCGGGCCGGATGTGTCGCCATCCATCGGACGACATCGGCGAGAGACCGGCCGCGCCGCGCCGCCTCCGTCCAGACGACCGGAAGCGAAAGCTGCAGTGAGGCGATGCCGCCCCACGCTTGCCGAAAATCGCCCGTCGTCAGATGTTTCAATTCCGGCGGCGCGGGCGAGTGATCGGAGCCGATCGTATCGATGAGGCCCTCGCCCAGTGCGGCCCAAAGGCGTTCGCGATCGTCGCGCTCGCGAATGGGCGGAGCGCATTTGAACCGGGGATCGCCGTCGGGCACTTCCTCGGCGGCGAACGCCAAATAGTGGGGGCATGTCTCCACCGTCAACGGCAAGCCGGCGTTCTTCGCCTCGAAGATCAACGGCAAAGCATCGGCCGCGGCGAGATGAACGATATGGACCCGGCTCCGATATTTGCCGCATAGTTCGATGAGGAGCCGGATCGCCGTATGTTCCCAGGCGCGCGGCCGGGATGCGAGGTAAGCCGGATAGCTTCGAGGCTGCCGCCGAAAACGCTCGACGACATCCGCTGGCAGTTCTTCGACAATTTCCGCATGGGCCAAAAGCGGCAGCGACGTTCCCTTGAGTTGCGCGAGACACGACGCGAGATCGCCCTCCGTCGCGGCGGGAAAATCGTCGATTCCCGAATGGCACAAAAACGCCTTGAAACCCACGACCCCCGCGGCGATAAGCTGCCCGATCTCCGCAGCATTGCCCGGAACGACGCCGCCGTAGAAACCGCAATCGACCCAGAGCTTTCCCTGAGCGGCCGCCAGTTTTTCCCGAAACGCGGCCACGGTCGTCGTGACGGGCGAGCTATTCAGCGGCATGTCGATGAGCGTCGTTACGCCCCCTGCCGCGGCGGCCCGGGTCGCGGTCGTGAACCCTTCCCAGTCGGTTCGGCCGGGTTCGTTGATATGAACGTGCGTGTCGATCAAGCCCGGCAAGACAGCCTGTTCGCCGACGTCCAAAAGCGGGCACGCCGGATCCGCGTCGAACGCTTCCACCGCAACGATCGTCGGGCCATGAACGAGGATCGTGGCCCCTCGCTGCCCCTCGGGCGTCACGACGCGCCGGCTCCGAAGGGCCCAGGGAGTTCCCCCCAATCTCGCTTTTTGCAGGTCGCCCGATAGCATGGAGATCACCCTCGAAGTTCGGAGACTCGCCCATGTCCGCCAAGTTGATTTCGAATGCGTACGGCAAATCGCTCGTCCGCCTCACGCACGTCACGCGCCATCCCGACCGTCATGAGCTTAAGGAACTCGCCGTTGCCGTGCAGCTCGAAGGCGACTTCGCGGCCGCCTATTTGACGGGGGACAATCGCCAGGTCGTCGCGACCGATTCGATGAAGAACACGGTGTACGTTCTCGCGAAAACGCTCGGCGTCGCCGACATCGAGAGTTTTGGCCTCGCGCTGGCGCGGCATTTTTTGCACGAATACGCGCATGTCACGCGGGCGACGATCCGGCTCGACGAACAACTTTGGCGGCGGATCGCCGTGGAGGGAAACGATCATCCCCATGCCTTCGTCGGCGGCGGCAGCGAGACGCGTCTTTGCACGGTCACCGCGACGCGCTCCGGCGTTTCGGTTCAGTCGGGCCTCGATGGCCTGCTCGTTCTCAAGACGACGGATTCGGGCTTCGCCGACTTCTATCGCGACCGATTCGCCACCTTGCCCGACACCGACGACCGAATCTTCGCCACCATCGTCGCCGCCGATTGGACCTATCGTGAGGCGTCTGCCAGCTGGGACGAATGCCATCGCACGATTCGCCAAGCGCTGCTAAACGTCTTCGCGACGCACAAAAGTTTGGGCGTTCAACAAACGCTCTTCGCCATGGGCGAGGCGGCGCTCGATGCGTGCGCCGCGATCGATGAGATTCGCCTCGTCATGCCGAACAAGCATCGCATTCCGGTGAACCTGCGACCGTTTGGGCTCGATAATCCCAACGAGGTTTTCATGCCGACCGATGAACCCCATGGGTTGATTTCCGGCACGATTCGGCGAGGCTAACCATCGAGCGCAGCCAACGTGCGGACCAGAACTTCGACGCCCTGCGCGATCGCTTCCGGCGAACTGTACTCATCCGGCCGATGACTCACCCCGCCCCGGCACGGAATGAAGATCATGCTCGTCGGACAGATGCGAGCCATGAACAGCGAATCGTGATACGCCCGACTCACCATCGCCTTGCATTTAAGACCCATGTCGCTGCACGCTTTTTGAATCGCAGCCACGATCTCCTTCCCGGCGGTCGCGGGCGGATCGGCGTTGATCACTTCAATGCTCGCCTGCAGATTTCGCTTCTTGGCGCTGTGCACAATGGCGGCGCGGATCTTTTCGACAGCCCCATCGCGCGCCGCCAGATCGATGTCGCGAATATCGATCTCCAAAACGACGCGACTGGGAATGCTGTTGCATGCTCCGGGATGAACCTGGCAGAGGCCCGTCGTCGCCACCGTATCGATGCGGCCGCTCTCCTTGCCCGCCCGTTCGACCGCCAACACGATCTCCGCAGCGGCGCAGAGGGCGTCCTTGCGATCCGGCATCAAGACCGCTCCGGCATGCCCCCCTTCACCGTCGATCTGCACGCGCAATGCGGCCGGGGCGGCGATCGCGGTCACCGCTCCAATGGGCGTTTCCTCGCGCTCCAGAAGCGGGCCTTGCTCGATATGAAGTTCGACAAACGCCTCGTAGAAACCTTCGGGCAAGCGGACCGCGGCCAACTCGCCCGTGCAGCCCGCCCCACGGCGCACGTCTTCGAACGCGAGTCCTTCCTTATCGCGGAGCGCCGCAGCCGCGGCGGGCGTCAGCGAGCCGCTCATGAGCCGGCTTCCCAGACAGCCAATGCCGAAACGCGTCGGCTCTTCGCTGGTGAACATGACGACATCGATGGACCGACGCGGCGACCACCCGGAACGCTTCAGCGCCCGCACCGCTTCGATCGCTCCCAAAACGCCGACGGTGCCGTCGTACTGTCCCGAGAACGGGATCGCGTCCGTATGCGAGCCCGTGCCGAGCGCCGGCCGATCCGGTTCACGGCCAAGCCAGCGCGCGAAGAGATTGCCCGCCGGATCGTCGCGCACGACGAGCCCCGCGTCCGCGGCGAGCTTTCGGAAATACGTTCGAGCGTCTTGATCGGGCCGCGTGAAGAGAACGCGCGTGACGGCAGGCGACTCGGCGTCGGAAAATCGGGACAGCGTCTGCAGTTCCCGGGTCAGTTGAGCGATGTCGACGGCAAGCGATTTCATCAGCGGCCTTACGCCTCCAGGGGATCGCGGTTGACATCCTTGTAATAAAGATACGCAGCCGGGCCCTTGCCCATCGCGACAAACCATTGCGGGCAATACGACCCCATCCAGATCACGTCGCCCGCCTGCACCGGATACCAGTCGTCGCCCAGGCGATAGACCCCCTGCCCTTCGACCATGAGCAGGCCGTGTTCCATCACGTGAATTTCGACGAGCGGCAAGGCCGCGCCGGGGCGGAAGGTGAAGAGATTCACCGCGAGATCGAAACTCGGATCGGTCGGCAGAAAGGTTTTCAGGACGGCATCCGGGTCGCCCAGAAACGGCACGCCTTCGACCGCTTGTTCCTGACCGAACCGCACGCCGGGCGCCGCGACTCCCGCGCGGGGCACGTAGCGTTTTTCGAAGACATTGAGCCGCGCCGGCGTATGGGCCGTCAACGTGACTGCGCCGCTCGCGGGCAAAAACGCGAAGCCGCCGCGTGTGAGTTTGACCTGGCCGATGCTCGATTCTTGAAGCACGACCTCGCCGTCGAGAACATAGACGAATCTCTCCAACCCCACGGCCGCGGGACGAGCGATCGCTCCGGCGTTCATCATCGCGAGATATTGCGTGAACCGTGCTCCCATGTGCGGCGAGATCAACACCACCGCCTCGGTTCCTTCCCAGCCCGCGAGCGGCGAACGCACGAAGCTATCGGGAGCGATCAGCGCGTGATTGCGGCAGACGCGGCTACGAGTCGAGCCAAAAAGATTCATGTCGGATCTCCGGCCAATCGAAGAAGAAACGCGCTCATGACGCCGAGCGCCGCCGCCACATCCTCCGGCAACACCGCCTCATCCGGATGATGGCTGACGCCCCCGGGGCTCCGCAGAAACAACATCGTCATCGGCGCCAGACTCGCCAGCACCGCCGCATCATGCCCGGCTCCGCTCGCCATCCGCAACGGCTCATATCCCAACGACTCCGCAGCGCCGGCGAGCAGCGCCGTCAAACGCGGATCCGTGGGCGTCGCGACATGCTCCTCCGCCCGCTCGACGCTGACCTTGACCTGCCGCCGCCCGCCAATCGCGTCCGCCGCCGCGATCAGACCGGCCACCGCGGCTTCGCGAACGACATCGTCCGCATGGCGAACATCCAGGCTCAAGCGAGCGTTTCCGGGAACGACATTGACCGCTCCCGGCGCGACCGCGATAACGCCCACCGTCGCACGTAATCCCGCGGTCTCTTGCGCCCGCTGTTCGACTGCGACGACAAACTCCGCCGCCGCTGCGAGAGCGTCGCGCCGCAGCTCCATCGGCTGCGTCCCCGCATGGCCCGCGCGGCCCACGAACGTCAACCAGAGTCGACTTTGCCCAACGATCGCTTCGACGACCCCAAGCGGCCGATCGAGCGCTTCGAGCACGGGCCCCTGCTCAATGTGCGTTTCGAGATAGCCCATCACATGGCCAGGCCGATACGCTGCCGTGCCGATCATGGCTGGGTCGAGTCCGAAGTCCCGCAGCGCGGTCGCCATCGATACGCCGGCGCCATCCACCTTCGTCAGCCAACGGGAGTCGAAACGGCCGCACACCGCTTTGCTTCCAAGGTACGAAGTCCGGAAGCGAACGCCCTCTTCTTCCGAAAAACCAATGACCTCGACGGCGAACGGCAGGCGCCGACCGCCGAGCCCCGCGACCGCCGCGATGCCCAGAAGCACGCCGAGAATGCCGTCGTATCGTCCCGCATCGGGAACGGTATCCAGATGCGAGCCGACCAGGAAAACGGGAGCGCCGTCCACGGTCCCGGGGAGATGGCCGATGATGTTGCCGAGCGCGTCGATGCGAACCGACATGCCGGCTTCCCGCATCCAGCGGCGGATTTCGTCATGAGCGGCGCGAGCGGAGGGGCAAAGAAACGGACGGGTGATGCGGCCCGGCTCCTCGGAGATTTGGCCGAGCCGATCGCAGCGCGACAAAACTAGCGCCGCCAGGTTCCGCGTGTTGGCGTCGATCACGAATTGTCCCCGAAAATCGCGCCGTTGCGGCTCTTGTATTTCGTTCCGTTTACAAGTACCATGCCGCTTACCCTCTCTTCAAGACCTTTGTCCCTCACCTCTCCGGGACAACCTCCTTGGACCGTGTGCATGCGCGATCATGTCCTTTTCTATCTCAACGGACGACGCATCGAAGTTCGAGGCGCCGCTGCTTTCGCCTCGCTCACCGACTATCTCCGCCAACATTGCGAGCTCACCGGCACGAAAGTCGTCTGCTCCGAAGGAGATTGCGGGGCCTGCACCGTCCTCGTCGGCGAGCCCGTCGAAGGCGGCTTGCGGTATCTCACGGTCGATGCGTGCATTCAATTTCTCTATCAGATCGATGGTCGACACATCGTCACCATTGAAGGTCTCACGCCGAGAAAGCCGGTCGCCGAACTTCACCCGATTCAGCAAGCCATGGTCGATTGCCATGGTTCCCAGTGCGGCTTTTGTACGCCCGGCTTCGTCATGGCCATTGCGGGACGAACCGCGCTCCGCACGGCCTCCGAGGCCGCGAAACCCGAATCGACGAGCCTGGCCGAATGGCGGACGGCTCTCACGGGCAATCTCTGCCGCTGCACCGGATACGTCGCCATTCTCGACGCCGCCCTCGCCATCGATAAGAATTCGGGCCCGTCGCTCGCGGAGCTTTATCCCGAAGCCGACATTGGCCGCAGCCTTCTCGAAGCGACCGCAACGCCGCTGCATCTCGAAACGCTCACCCATGTCTTTTCGGCTCCGCATTCTCTCGACGCGGCGCTTGCGTTTCGGCAAAAGCATCCGGGTGCGTCGATCGTTTCCGGCGGCACTGAGCTGGGCGTGCAACGCAACAAGGCGGGCTTCGACCCGGCCGCTCGCTTGAGCCTGACGCGCATCCCCGAGCTGCACGCCATCGCCCCGACCGACAACGGCGTCGCCATCGGCGCGAATGTCACGTGGACGCAAATCGAAAATTGGTCGCGCACCGCCCTTCCAGAGT